>JAGVGV010000221.1 GCA_020056895.1 Deltaproteobacteria bacterium | reverse complement strand
CCGAAATAGATTTCATAGTTTTCGTGGGTGTTCCAGGCCAAAACGCCCACCCGGTCGCCCACCTTAACGCCCAGGCCGGTCAGAGCATTGGCCAGGCGGCCCATGCGAGCGTAGGCGTCTTTGTACGTGTATCGGAAAATGGAGCCGTCGTGCTTGCGGCTGACGATCTCCTGATCCGCGTAACTAAGCGCGGCATGTCTGGCGATGTTGGTGACGTTGAGTTGATAATCATCCTGCGACGTCGCGGGAAAACCTTTCACGACCGGCATGGCTTCTCCTCCTCATGAGTGATTCCGTGGAACGCCGATCCGGGGGGCCGATGGCGTCAACCGCCGCCGGGCCATCGTACACGTGGGCCTGGGGATGTCGGGTGCATCCTGGTCAAAAACACCTTTCGCGAATCCACGTTCGGCCCATCGACCAAGCCGCGCCCAAGACCGCCGACCCGGGATTTTCCATCCGCGATCGGGGATGGGTTGGCAACCCGCCCCGGAAACCTTGTTTTTCGTCCATGAAACGGCATGGTAATCCCTGAAAATGCTTCGGGTCAAGCCGAAAACATCCCGTGGGCCGTGCTTTTTACCGGTTGGCCCCGGTGATGAACCCAAAAACGCCGGATCAGGCCATACGGCCGGAACGGAGGATTGAATTTTCTTGCCCTTAAAGGGATATACTGGACGGGTCGCCAACCATGGGCCGGACAAAAAGCGGGAGGAGACCTCCGGCTGCTCGCTGCCGGACGGATCACCGGAGTCATGGCAATACAGATGGAGCGGGGATGTCAATCAGGAAGGGGCATTCGTCCCCGGGGCGGCCAACAGAAGCCAGAACCGCGACCCGGGGACGAGAGGGGAGGGCTATTTGGTAAAGGTGTTGAAGACGAAGGAACTCGCGACCATGTTCGCTCCGTGCATCAAGGCGTCATAGATATCCGCATCCGCCCAGCCGTGAGCGCGGAGGGCGTCGACGTCCGCCTGGTTCGCGGCTTTGGGGTTTTTAAGCGCCTTGGTCACGAAGACCAGCATGGCCTGTTCCTTATCCTCCAAGGGGGCCGAAGCCGGGTCGGCTTTCATGGCGTCGATGTCCTCATTGCTCATACCCGCCATCTGGAGAATTTTGCGGTTGAAATCCAGGCAGAAATTGTGGCCGCATTCGTCGGCGCTCATGAACCGGATGGCGGTCAGGAGCGGAAAGCTCAAGGTTTTGTGAGTCCGATAGTATTGAATGAACCCGAGGTGCATTTCGAAAAGCGTCGGGCTGGCGCTCAGGAGCTTGAGCGGTTCGGGAACCAGACCCTCGGGAAACGCGCTGTACCCTTCCTTGATTCTGCCCTGGGCTTCGTTTTCCGCCACGGTGTTCAGCAAAAACATGATCGTCCTCCTTAGGTTCGATGGGCTGCTTTCAGGTTGATCTCATACTCCAAAACGTGGGGCGAGTATTCCGCTCCGCAATGAGGCGCTATCCGACATTTTCCCGGACAGAATCCCATCAAAAATGAACCGCTCGAACCGGTATAGCGGCGCCGCGGTTTTTTCCACCTTCATGGTAAGGAGCGCCCCCTGCCAGGAACTCATGATGAACCGGGCGGTATCCTCGGGGTCCAGATGGGCAGGGAGGTCACCCGCTTCCTTGGCCTGACGGAGAAGTTGGGTGATGCCCAGGGCGGTCCCCTTCATGACCTCTTCGAGTTTTTCCCGGAAAAGAGGGGAAAGGTCGCTCATTTCCTGGCAAAGGTTCCCGATAGGGCAGCCTTTTCGGTATCCGCCGGCTTCCTGCTGTTCGAGGGCCGCCCGGAAAAACGTACGGAGCCGTTCGAGAGGCGGCCGGATATCGTCGGCGAAGTACAGCCGCGCCCGCGCCTGAATCTGTTCTTTGTAGTGGTCCACCAGGGCCAGCCCCAGGTCTTCCTTGCTTTTGAAATAAAAGTAGAAGGACCCTTTGGGCACTCCGGCCGCTTCGAGGATTTCCTGAAGGCCGGTGTGGTTGAACCCCTGCCGGTGGACCAGTTCGGCGGCGGCGTCGAGGATTTTGGTTCGTGTGTTTTCCCTTTTCATGGCCTCTCCCGGGTCAAACTATTAGACCGGTCGTCTATGTTTGTCAAGATGTTTTCAAGAGGAGGTGTGATTCACTAAGGTAACCCCTCGGCTCTGCCGGGGGACTCCCAGAGTTTGCCGGTTCCGGGAGTACGTTCTTCCTGTGGAAGCTCACGATGTGTCTGAGTGTGTGGACCGTGCGCAGCGGAATACCGATGCTGGATCTGATCGGCTCCCCGTGCGCGGCCAGGCCCCTTTGAGGGGCCAGCGCACGTCAAGCCTCCGGCTTTGCCGGAGGTATCTGACTATTTGCGTATGATATGAAAACAATCTATTGTTTTTATATATACTTTTTTATGTGAGGCCCGATTATTCCTTGTTGCGCTGTGTCTAATCCCCGCAACTTATTGATTAACGTAACCGTTCCGTCTCTGGGGGCGTCGGTGGAGATCACGGATTCTCGTCGAGACTGGGTGGGATTCAATTTTCAGGCATTCAGCCGACAGGCCATGAGGAAGCCTCGAAAGCCTTGGTCCGGGGCCACCCATAACCTATGGCCTTCATCATTGCGCCGAAAAACCCATATACAGGTCCTTCGGAATCCATTATGCTAAGCCGACCGGGGAGGGGATCCCGCGATTGGAGGACGATCATGAGCCTTGGGGGGCGGCGCCATGAAAAAAATCTGGCCGATTCTATATTTCCCTTATAAAGTCTTCGTGTTCGCGCCCATCCTGATTCTTTCCACCCTTTTTTTTGGGTTCCTGACCGTGGCCCTGGTCCAGTTTCTGCCCGCCCGGATCGCCAGCTTCATCGGCGGGACCCTTTGGGCCCGCTTCAACGCGTACCTCACCCCCATGTTCGTCCGTGTGATCGGCCGCGAGAATGTCGATCCCCGTCAGTCGTACGTAGTGGTGGCCAACCATCAAAGCCAGTACGATATTTTCGTGCTGTACGGCTGGCTGGGCGTGGATTTCAAGTGGGTGATGAAGCAGGAACTAAGGAAAATCCCCGGGTTGGGCATCGCCTGCGAAAAGCTGGGGCATATTTATATCGATCGGTCCAACAAGGAAGCCGCCCTGGCGTCGCTGGAAAAAGCCAAAAAATCCATCGTCAACGGCACGTCGGTCCTCTTTTTTCCGGAAGGCACGAGGGGGCGGGGGGATGCTTTGGGCGAATTCAAGAAAGGGGCCTTCATCATGGCTCTGGACTTGGGGCTGCCCCTCTTGCCGGTCTCCATCGTGGGCACCCACCGGATTCTGCCCAACCGGTCCCTGAACCTATTGCCCGGCCGAGCCCGGCTGGTCATCCATCCGCCCGTGGCCACCACATCGTATTCCAAGGAAAACATTGAAGACCTGGTGACCCGGACCCGATCGATCATCGCCGAAGGGCTGGAACGACACCGGTTCTAGCCCTTCTTACTTTACGGAACAGGAGTTGGACCATGCATCGGCGTCCATCGCGGTTGGAACACATTGCCGGAATCGGCGTAGACCGGCTGGGCGCCGCGGCCGACCAGGCCGGCGCCGATTTTTTGCGCCTGGAAAACCTGGATGTGGATATCCCCCCGTGCGAAGCGGCCATCCGCCGCTCTCAAACCGCCGTCCAGGAAGACCCGAACAACAGCTACCTGCCCTTCGTGGGACAAATACGGCTCCGCCGGGCCGCCGCGGCTCATGTCGGCCGTGTTTCCGGAGCCCGGTACGAAGAAACCAATTGCCTGATCTCCCCCGGCGGCCTGGCGGGCATCCTGAACGTGCTGTTGGCCTTGATCGACGTGGGCGACGAAGTCATCGTCACCGACCCCACGTACGCCGGCCTCATCAACCGGGTCCGGCTGGCCGGCGGCGTGCCCGTGTTCGCTCCTTTCGATTTCGCGCCCGGTGGTTTCTGGCGGCTGGACCCCGAAGCCCTGAAAGCCAGCGTCACGCCCCGGACCAAGGCCATGCTTCTGATGTCCCCAGCCATGCCTTCGGGCGGAGTATTCACGGATTCGGACTGGGAGACCGTGGCCGAACTGTGCCGGGTTCATGACCTGTGGCTGATCGTGGACGCGGCCATGGAGCGGCTTTTGTTCGACGGCCGCGACGTGATCCACCCCGCCGGCCGGCCGGGGATG
>JAGVGV010000461.1 GCA_020056895.1 Deltaproteobacteria bacterium | reverse complement strand
GTACCCGTGCCGGCGGAGGATGGTCTCCACCAGAACACGAAAGGGGCGGGAATCGTCCACGATAAGCAGGCGCATGATTCTCTGGCCGTTCGCGGGAGGAGCGGATGCACGGAAAAACCCGTACGCCCCGGATACGGTCAGCATACCACAGGCGTCCGGGTTCGGATAGCGCTACTCCGCGAATTTCATGGATTCCTGGCCCTGGGACCGGCCGCGTGCGTTCCCCAAGCCCGTTCCCGGCCGTGAACCCCAGGCGCATAAGCGGAAGCTGTAAGCCTTGTCGCCCGGCCGGGGAGGCCGGCGGCCCAGGTCTATTTTATGGGTTTTGTTCGTTATTTTTATTGGATGGTTTATGGATTGGTAGGACCACCAATCATGAACGATCAAATATGTAATAACACCGTTATTTATGTTGGTTATGCACTATTGCGTCAAATGGTCCAACTTTTTTCTTTTTGGCATAAACAAGGGGTGGACAACCGCATTTTTTTGTGTACATTGATCCATAGGAGATATCATCCAACCACGAACCGAATCTTTCAGGCGGTGAACCATGAGCAACCTGGATTATCCCAAGCTGGCGACCGATCTGCCCGGTCCCAAGGCCAAGGCCATCATTGAAAAGGACGGCCGTTACATTTCCCAGTCCTACACGCGGGGGTACCCCCTGGTGATCGACCATGCCCAGGGCGCCCGGTTGACCGACGTGGACGGCAACGTGTTTTTGGACTTCACCTCGGGCATCGCGGTCTGCAACACCGGGCACGCCCACCCGAAGGTGGTGGAAGCCATCAAGGCCCAGGCCGACCGGTTCCTGCACATGTCGGGCACGGATTTTTATTACGCTTCGCAGTCCGATCTGGCCGAACGGCTGGCCCAATTGTCGCCGGTGTCCGAAGGGCGCCGGGTTTTTTATTGCAATTCGGGCGCCGAAGCCATCGAGGCGGCGCTCAAGCTGGCCCGGTACCATTCCAAACGGACCCGGGTGCTTTCCTTTTTGGGCAGCTTTCACGGCCGGACCATGGGAGCCTTGTCCCTTTCGGCCAGCAAGGCCATCCACGAAAAAGGGTTCGCGCCCTTGTTGCCGGGCGTGACCCATGTGCCGTACGCGTACTGCTATCGCTGTGGGTACAACCTGACCTATCCCTCCTGCGAAGCGTTCTGCGTGGACTGGATCCGCGAAGACCTGTTCAAGCGGTCCATCCCGCCCGAGGAAGTGGCCGCCATTTTCGTGGAGCCGGTTCAGGGGGAAGGCGGGTACGTGGTGCCGCCCAAACTGTTCCACGAAAAGCTGTTCCAACTGTGCCGGGATTTCGACATTTTATACGTGGCCGATGAAATCCAGAGCGGCATGGGGCGGACCGGCCGGATGCTGGCTTCGAACCATTTCGATATCGCTCCGGACATTTTCACCTTGGCCAAGGGTATTGCTTCGGGCATGCCTTTGGGCGCCATGGTGGCCCGGGACCGGATCATGGACTGGGTGCCCGGGTCCCACGCCTCCACCTTTGGCGGCAATCCCATTAGCTGCCAGGCGGCATTGGCGACCATGGACCTTCTGGAAGGCGGATTGGTGGACAACGCGGCGGTGATGGGCGACCGGCTGAAAAAAGGCCTGGTGGAACTGCAGAAAAAATACGACATCATCGGCGACGTTCGGGGCCTGGGCCTGATGGTGGCCATGGAAATGGTGACGGACCGGGTGAAAAAGACCAAGGCCAAGCCTCAGCGGGACCAGTTCGTGGACGCCGCCTTCGCTCGCGGGTTGTTGCTTCTGGGCTGCGGCGAATGTTCGGTCCGGTTCATTCCGCCCTTGAACGTGGGCAAGGACGAAATCGACAAAGCCCTCGACATCACGGACCAGGTGCTGGGCCGCCTGTTCGGCTGATCGATTTCGGGTTCCCATGCCTCCGGCGGGAGGCGAAATCCCCCGCCGGGAGCCGAATACCAGCCCCCATGTAATCTCCTGGTTGCCAGACGGCTGATTTTTTCGTATTCTAATCAGCCATGTTCGACCGGGTGCGCATCGGAGTGGCGTTGGGGGCGGGTGGAGCCAGGGGACTGGCCCATCTGGGGGTCTTGGACGCCCTCGAATCGGCCGGGATCCGGCCTTCGTTCATCGCGGGGTCCAGCATCGGCGCCCTGGTGGGCGCGGCCTATGCCCTGGCCGGCGCCGCCGCCGAGCCCCGGCAACGGGTTTTGGAATTCCTGGAAAGCAACGCGTATGCCGAATCCGGCCTGTCCCTGGTCAAGGACGCCCTGACCGAAAAACCGGATACCTGGTCCGGCCGGTTGGATGGATGGCTAAAGCGGCTGTACCTCCAGGCCAAATTCGTCACCGCGCCATCGATTCTGGACGCCGATTCCTTCCGAAGCCTCATTGAATATTTTCTGCCCAAAATCAACATCGAAGACCTGCCCATCCCTTTCCGGGCCGTGGGCACCGACCTGCGGTCCGGCCGGCCGGTGGTCTTCACCAGCGGGTCCCTCCGGGCCGCTGTATACGCCAGTTCGGCCATCCCCGGCTTGGTCACCCCCTTGGAATACAAGGATATGCTGGTGGTGGACGGCGGCGTGGTCAACATGGTGCCCGTGGGCATCGTACGGAAAATGGGCGCCGACGTCATCATCGCCGTGGACGTGGAAAAAACCCCCGATCCCCCCAAGGATTTCGGCAGCGGCCTGGATACTCTTTTTCGGGTGGAAGAAGTGCAGAACGCCTTTATCAAGGAAGCTCAACTGGCCCAGGCCGACTTGGTCATCCGGCCCGCCGTGGGCCATATCCACTGGTCCGGGTTTGGCCGCGCCGCCGAACTGATCCAACTGGGCGCCGATGCCGCCGCCAGTCGGATGGACGAAATCGAGGCTCTGGCCCGCCGACGCACACGGCCCTGGGATTCCTCCCATCCGGCGGACAAACGCCTGGGCCCGGAATGGATAATGATCTGACCCCTCCGGCCCCGATCGGCGCCCTAGACCAAGAGAGCCGGTGCCCGCCTTATCCCGTGGGCAACCGGCGGAATAGAAAGTAGGCCGCCCCCGCCAGGCAAAGCCCGGCCCACAAAAAATCCAGCGTCAGCTTCTGCTTCATGTAAAAAGCGCAAAATCCGGCGAAGACCACCATGGCGATGATCTCCTGCAGCACCTTCAACTGAGGCAGCGTGTACAAGTCGCTGCCCAACCGGTTGGCCGGCACTTGAAGGCAGTATTCCAACAGGGCGATGCCCCAACTGAGCAGTATGACCACGATCAGAGGTTTGGCTCTGAAATCCTTCAGATGGCCGTACCAGGCATAGGTCATGAACAGGTTGGAACCCAAGAGGAGAACGATGGGGAGCATACGGTCCATAAAGCGGTTATTACCCCAAAAAGTCTACGGGCGGGGTGCGCCTTGGAATCCGGCCCTCGCCGGCTTCCGCTGGTTCACCCAACCCGTTGGTTTCCGGAGGCGGTCTCTTTCGGCCGCTCCCGTTCCGGCCCGGATCGGTTTCCCGGCCGGAACCTGAGTATTCTACAACACCTTAGCCTTAACGCGCCAGAGACTCCGAAAGGTCCGGGAAAGGATTAGGGCTGGGGTGGTATCCATGGAATAGATGGGCTTTAGGGAAAGCGCCGGAGCTTCCCCCAGGCTGTCAGCGCCTGGACGGGGCGGATGATGGTTTTGGGGCGATGCGGTTTCTTCAGGGCTCGATTTCCTTTCGGGCCGCAATAGCAATGAACGTCGGTCATGACGGTCAGGGTGGAACCGTCTTCGAAAGGAGAATGTCGGGGAAAACCACGATCCGCGGCTAAGTCGCCCATGTGCATGAATTGCTTGCGTATGGTGAATGATGGACCCTTAAGCGAACCGATATTATTGAAATGAAAGGTGAATCCGTGATATGCCCGTGGAGCCATGAAAAACGCGGAATGAATGACGTTTCCGGAGAGCAACAGGAGTTTTCGGTCGGATTTTCAAAGAAAAATATACTTCGCGAAGTATAATTACAAAGGGTAAACCCCCGGCTCTGCCAGGGCACTGGAGTTTGGCCTTTTACTAGATAAGCGGACCCCATTTTTAGCCTTTAGGGCTTGAAAAATAAAGGCTTTTTTTGTTTTGTATTGTTTTCCGTGATAATCTAGTTAAATAACGATGAAAAAGGAGGGTGCCATGGGGTACCCGACCAAAGTCCAACTCATCAAACGCAAGCAAAGCGAACAATGGTACATCAACTTTCCCGCCGCCATCGCCCGCGCCATGGAGTTCGAACCCAGCGAAACCGTCGAGTGGATCATCGAAGACAAAACCCAACTCGTTCTCCGAAGATGCGATCCGCCTCCTTCGGCCTTGAAAAAAAACTCCCGATGGACTCCTCACGGAATTTGACCGCATCGGGCGATTTTTCCGGACCGCCTTCACCCGGGAAGAAAGCTGGCGAAGGGCCAAATCCCTCGCGTTGAGCGCTCTGGTCCGTCCGGGGCGAAGAACCGTCACCGGGTTGTTGACCACCAGCGGCCGGCAATTTCAGGATTGGACCGCCGATTATCGTTTTTTGAACGGGAACGAATCGACACGTCCTCCATTTCCGCCTCGCTCCTGTGGCTCCTCAGCCGGGAAATCCCGACCGACGCGCCCCTGGTGGTCGCCATGGACGACTGGATTGAAAACGCTCGGCGGCGGCGTGAAAGACAAACGAAGCAGAAGTTTCAAAGCGAAATAGTTTCCAATTCATTCCCCAACAACGTCGAGTCACCCGAGCGGCAGAACTTCGCAGGGGAACAGCCGGTTGGGTGTTCCGCCGGACAGGGGGTCCAGAAATACGTCGCTCACCAAAACGTTGATGTTGGCCTGGCCGTCGGTGGGGTTTCCCCAGCCGAAATCGATCCAGACCAGGCCTGGAGTGGTATCCTCGGTCCATCGGGCTTTTAGGGTAATGCGGCCCTGGGGAGATGTTACCTGGACCGCCCCGCCATCCGGAATTTTTCGGGCGGCGGCATCCAAAGGGTGCATGTAAACGAGCGGAACGGGATAGGGTTTGGCCGTTTTTTCCAGGTTTTTGAACTTGGTGTGCACGAACCGGGAGGGCCTTCGGCTGGCGCCCAAAAGGGAACAGCCTTTGGCTTCCAGGGCTTTGGCGTCCAGGGGTTCCCCGGCCGGGAGGGCATAGGTCGGCAGGGGATCGGCGCCCAGGCTTTCGAACCACCCGGAAAAAAATTCGAGCTTCCCGGATGGGGTCCCAAACCCCTGAGTGACGTATTTCCGATATTGAACGGGTTTCGTGGCGAAAACGACCCGTTCGGCCTCCAGGCGGCCCAGGGACACACCGCTGGGCCGGATCATGTATTCGATCCAGGTCCGGTCGTCGTGGAAAGGGTAATCCTGACCAAGGTTCATCCGCCGGGCCAGATCGTATTCCACTTCAAAGACGGACCGGCTTTCGCCCACCGGATCGGCCGCGGGTTGGGCCAAAGCTAAAAAGCCGCCCTCGATGCTGGAATAGGCCCGGTACCCATAGGCTTCGAAATCCGACGTCATGGGCAGAACCAGATCGGCCAACTGGGTGGTGGCGGTGGGGAAGATGTCGGTCGCCATCAGAAAGTCCAGTTGTTCCAGGGCCTGGCGGGTCCGCCGTTCGTTGGCCTGGATCAGGACCGGATTCCCGTGATGGACGATCATGGCTCGGGGCCGGCCTTCCCCGCCGTTCAGCAAGGCCTCTTTCACCACTGGAAAGGGCGCGTGAAACGGCAGGGGAAAGCGTTTGTACCCGATCCGATCCTTATGTGGCGTGGGACGGGTGGGGAGGGCGGCCTGTTGGGGAAAGGGCATGAACACGTTGCCCCCCGGCGCGTCGATGTTGCCGGTCAGGCCGATCAGAATGGCGATGGTCCGGACCGCGTTTACGCCGCTGGTATACATATCCAGCCCGTTGCCTTCGTGGATGACGGCCGGTTTGGAACCGGCATATGTTCGGGACAGGGCTTCGATTTGGGACGCCGGGAGTCCGGTGGGTTCTTCGGCCCATCCCGGCGTGAACGGCTGGACGTGGTCCCGAAGGCGTTCGAAGCCGCTGGTGTACGAGCCCACGAATCCTTCGTCATACAACGCTTCGTTGATGATCACGTGGATCATGGCCAAACCCAGCGCCCCGTCGCCTCCGGGTTGGATGCGGACCCATTCGTCCGCCTTTTTGGCCGTTTCGCTGAGGTACGGATCGATCACGATGGTCCGAACGCCTCGGGCTTTCAACCGCGGCATGATCTCCTTCAAACCATTGTGCGCCGCGTACGAAGAAAAGCGTTCCACCCCCAGCGGGTTGCCGCCCCAAAAAAGAACCAGTTCGGCGTGGTCGTAATCGGGTTCGGCTCGAAGGACTCCCATGACGGATTTGAAGGCCATCATCCGTGGAGCCATGCACAGGTTGCCCACTCCAGTCAGGTTGGGCGACCCATACGCGCCCATGAATTCAAGGAACCCATCCCGGCCCTGGTATGAAACCGGAGCTCCAGTACAGCGGACCAGGCTGAGCGGGCCGAACCGGGTTCGGATGTCCCCCAGCCGGTCGGCGGCGATGGTCAGGGCTTCGTCCCAGGAAATTCGTTTGAACCCGGTTTTGGTTTTCAGCAGGGGATGTTTCAACCGGTCCGGGGAGTCCAGGATTTCCGTGTTGGCCAGAACCTTGGGGCAGCATCGGCCCCGGTTCATCGGGTGGTCGGGATCCCCTTGGATGCTCAGTTCTCCCGAAGCGTTCCGCTGAACGATCAACCCGCAGTTGGAATGGCACAACTGGCAGAGGGTCCGATAGGTTTTGGCGGTCATGAAATCCTGGGACTCCTTTCCGGAACCGTAAGGACCGGACATTGGGTGGGCCGGGCGGCCGCTCGGCTCCCGGTTGGGGAGCAACGGCCGCCAAACCTCTTCGACGGGGCCGGGGTTACTTGGTTTTCCCAACCTTTTCCAAAGCCTTGTTCAGGAAGGTGATATCCACCACCTTGTCCATGGGCACGGCCTGGGTGATCAGTCCTACGTTGATGCTGGAGGCCTCGATGGCCTTATGGCCTTCCGGAGTGATGAGGCCGTCATGGCTGAAGGCCCGGCGCACGTCTTCGATCATGGCCTTGCTCGGAGCCCCCAGGAAGTACGGAGCCACCATTTCGGCGATGTCTCCGCCGTCGGCCTTTTCTTCCCATTTCATGGCCCGGACCAAAGCGTTCAGCACATGCTGGACCACTTCGGGATTCTTTTCAATATACCCCGCGTCGGCCATGACCACCTTCAAGGGGTAGGCATCCGTTCCCAAAACGGCTTTGTGTTGGGCGGGGTCGTTCATGTCCACAAGAACCCGGGCCCCTTTTTCCAAAAGTTCGGCTTTCCGGATGCCGCTGCCCACGGTGGCGTCGATGGCGCCGTTCACGTAGGACGGCATGACCGCCGTTTCCGCTAAATCCACGAAGGTCACGTCTTTTTCCGGGTCCAATCCATAATGGATCAGGATGCTGGAAGCGAAGGCCCGAGGCCCGGAACCCGGCATTTTGGCCGAAATGGTTTTGCCCTTCAGGTCCGCCACCGTTTTGATTTCCGGCCGGGCCAGGAGCCCCCAGGGATGCTTTTGGGTGGTGGTGACCAGGTTCTTCAGCACCTTGCCTTTTTCGTACATCTTCAACGCCTGGTCGTAGCTGGTCAGGCAGAACTGGACTTCGCCGGCCACCAGAGCCGCGATGGACAGGGGGCTGGACTTGAAGTTGACGAATTCCACCTGGATCTCTTCTTCTGCGAAATAGCCCAGCTTGTCGGCCAGGTAAAGCTGGATGCCGTAATCGTCGTGACCCGGTTGGGCGATCTTGATCTTCACCACGTCTCCGGCGGCCAGGGCGGCGTTCGCGCCCAACGCCAGAACCAACAAAACACTCACGAACAGCATGATGGCGAACTTCATTTGCTTCATGGATGAATCCTCCGCTATTTTTCCGGTCATTCGGCGACCGGGCGCCACTTGAGCAGACGGCGTTCGATGAACCCCAGGCCTGCGTTGAGCACCGCCATTAATGACATCAGCACGATGATGCAGGTGAACACGCGGGCGATGTCGTACATTCCTCCGGCGTATTCCACCATCCAGCCCAAGCCCGCGTTGGCGCCCAGGTATTCCCCCACCACCGCTCCCAACAAGGCCGCCCCCAACCCCGCCTTGATGCCGGCCATCAACCAGGGTACGGACGAAGGCAGCACCACTTTCAAAAGAATCTGGCGCCGGTTGGCGCCCATGAGCCGAACCGCGTTGACGAGGGATATGTCCACGTTCTTGAACCCGGCGTATGCATTGAAAAAAACCAGGAAAAAAACCATCAGCGCGGCCAGAAAGATTTTGGATTTCATCCCCAAGCCGAACCACAGAATGAATATGGGGCCAAGCGCCAGCTTGGGGATGCCGTATAGGGCCATGATGATGGGGTCCAGGATCCGGGCCAGCACGTCGAGCCGGCCCAGGATAAAGGCGGACGATATGCCGGCAACGGTTCCGATCAAAAGTCCGGTCAGGGCTTCCTGCAAGGTGACCTTTATGTGAGGCAGAATCTCTCCGGTAACCAGGGCCTTCTTGATATCCACGGCGATGGCCGATGGTTGGCCGAAGAAAAAGGGATCGATGGTTTTGGTCCGGGCCAGAAGTTCCCAGACGGCCAGCAACGCCAGGATCAGAAGGAGCCGCCACAGGAAGACCTTCGCGTTCGATCGGCGAACGGCCGCGTCAGTCACTGGACCCTCCCTTGGCCTTCATCACTTCCCCCCTGAGATCGTTCCAGATGTTTTTTTGCAGGTCCACGAAGTCGGTTTGGAAACGGGTTTCCAAGGCCGATCGGGGGCGGGCCAGAGGAATTTTATATTCATTTTTTATGGTGGATGGCCGGGCGGTCATCAGAAGAACCCGGTCAGCCAGGGTGATGGCTTCGGCCAGGTCGTGGGTCACGAACAGAATGGTTTTCCGGGTTTCCCGCCACAGTTTCAGGATTTCGTCCTGCAGCATTTCCCGGGTGAATACGTCCAGGGCGCCGAAGGGTTCGTCCATGAACAGCACTTCGGAATCAGCGGCCAACAGGCGGATCATCATCACCCGTTTTTTCATGCCGCCCGAAAGTTCATGGGGATAGCCGTGTTCAAACCCGCCCAGCCCGGCCGTTTCGATCAGCCGTCGGGCCGTTTCC
>JAGVGV010000320.1 GCA_020056895.1 Deltaproteobacteria bacterium | reverse complement strand
GATGGCGGCCTGGCGTTGGGGCAGGCGGCCGCGGCCATGGCCCGGTTGGATGAAAAAGGAAGAACTTCGTGAAACATCAGGACGAATTCCGTAACGGGGAAACGGCGAAAAAAATCCTGGCCCGGCTCCGGGCCGCGGCCGGACGGCCCATCCGGCTGATGGAAATCTGCGGGACGCATACGGTGGCCATTTTCAGGCATGGAATCCGGTCCCTTCTGCCTCCGGCCATCCAATTGGTCTCGGGACCCGGGTGTCCGGTCTGCGTCACGGCCACGGAAGAGATCGACCGGGCCGTCCGGCTGGCTCGGACACCGGGCGTCCACGTGGCCACCTTCGGCGATCTGATCCGGGTGCCGGGCACGGAATCGTCCTTAAAAAAGGAAATGGCGGCCGGCGCCAAGGTCAGCATGGTGTATTCGACCTTGGACGCGGTGGACCTGGCCCAAAAGCACCCGGACGAAAACGTGGTGTTTCTGGGCATCGGCTTCGAAACCACCGCGCCCACCGTGGCCGCGGCGGTCCAGACGGCCGACCGGCTGGGGCTGGCCAACTTTTTCGTGCTTTCGGCGCACAAGTTGCTGCCTCCGGCCATGGAAGCCCTGTTATCCGGCGGCGAACTGAAGATCGACGGCTTCCTTTGCCCCGGCCACGTGACCACCATCATCGGCGTCGAAGCGTATCATTCAGTGGCTCAGCGGTATGGCACCCCCTGCGTGGTCACGGGGTTCGAGCCCGTGGACGTGCTGTTGGGCATAACCCAACTGGCCGAAATGCTGGCTGAAGGCCGGGCCGACGTGGCCATCCAGTACAAACGGGGGGCGTCGGCCGAAGGCAATCCCAAGGCCCGGCAAGTGTTGATGACCGTGTTCGAACCCGTGGACGCGCCGTGGCGGGGTCTGGGCTGGATTCCCAAGAGCGGCCTGGGGTTCCGCGAAGCGTACCACCGGTTCGACGCCGCCAGGGTTTTCGATCTGGCCGTCCCCCCGGCGCCGGAACCCCCGGGCTGCCGGTGCGGGGAAGTGCTCCGAGGCGCGGTAACGCCTCCGGAATGCCGCCTGTACCAAAAAGTCTGCACTCCGGACGATCCCGTCGGCCCATGCATGGTCTCGTCCGAAGGAACCTGCGCCGCCTATTATCGATACCACCGGGCATGAAGGAACGGATGCGATCATGAAACCCAACCTTTCCACGGTGTTGCTGGACCACGGCGCCGGCGGCCGGGCCGCTCACGAACTGGTGGCCCGGGTATTCCTGAAACACTTGGCCGGCCAGAACGGTTCGAGCCTGGAAGACAGCGCGGTATTGGATTTTCCCCCAGGCCGGTTGGCCTTTACCACGGATTCCTTCGTGGTCACCCCCCTCTTTTTCCCGGGCGGCGACATCGGCGACCTGGCCGTGAACGGCACGGTGAACGATCTGGTGATGCGCGGAGCCCGTCCGCTTTATCTTTCGGCCGGGTTCATTCTGGAAGAAGGGCTGCCCATCGACACCCTGGACCGGATCGTGGCCTCGATGGCTCGGGCGGCGGACCGGGCCGGAGTTCGAGTCGTGGCCGGGGACACCAAGGTGGTGCCCAAGGGAGCGGCGGACCGGGTTTTCATCAACACCGCCGGCGTGGGCGTGGTGCCGGATGGCCGGGAGATTTCGGCCTCCCGGGCCAAGCCCGGCGACCGGATTCTGATCAGCGGCACGCTCGGGGACCACGGCCTGGCGGTTTTGTGCCAGCGGTCCGGCCTGGAGCTTGATACGCCCATCGTGAGCGACACCGCTTCCCTGGCCGGGCTGGTCGAGCGGCTGATCGTGATCGGCCAAGGGGACATCCACGTTCTTCGGGACCCCACCCGGGGGGGGCTGGGGACCACGCTGAACGAGATCGCTCAATCCTCGGGCGTGGGGATGCTGCTATACGAGGACCGGTTGCCAGTCCGTCCTGAAGTTCGTGGGGCCTGCGACATTTTGGGTCTGGACCCTTTGTACGTGGCCAATGAAGGCAAGGTGATCGTGATCGCGGCGGCCGGGGCGGCCGAAGCCCTGCTCGCGGCGCTAAAAGCGGATGATCTGGGCCGGGACGCGGCGCTGATCGGCGAAGTGACGGACGTCCGGCCCGGCCAGGTGTTCCTGCGGACCATGATCGGCGGAACCCGCGTAGTGGATATGCTCACCGGCGAACAACTGCCGAGGATATGTTGAAGGGGGGGAGTTGAGCCCAGGCCGATGCTTTTTGTGGAGGAGCCGTTTTCGTCCGGCCCCCGCCGCCGCGTTTGTTCAATGACGATATACCCTTTCCGGGTGGGTATTGTTACAGCGCCTATGTTCGGTCCTGGGTGGCCCAGCCCCGTTCTATCCCATGATCTCCCGAACGGATCGAATCCGTCGGATGGCCGCCATTCCTTCTGGACCGGCCTTTTCATCTCCAACAGACTGAAAACGAAGGTCTGTCATGCCTTCAAGCCGGTCCAGGGGGACTTCATACACCGAAAATTCAGGCAATTCCAGGGCTTCGATCTGGTTCAACAAGTCCGCCTGAGTTAAAACGAAGGCCTTGACTTGCAGCTCTGATTTTCCGTGTTCTCGAAAATAGATGACCTTCCAGAATTGCCTGGGCAATTGGACCCCCCGGTATTTTGGGTCCCGATCCGAGAAAATCGGTCCAGCCATCACCGAAACCCGAAGGTCTTCCACATCGACGTCGGAGAAAATCGCGTTTTCCAGTTCCCCCCACAG
>JAGVGV010000609.1 GCA_020056895.1 Deltaproteobacteria bacterium | reverse complement strand
GGTGCCGTTAACCCAGTCGGCTGTTTCGGTATCCTATTCCAGCTTCGCGAAACATAATCAATTCGAAATTGTTCATATTTCCATTATTCCAGGCTTTTTTTTGAAACAGCCGTTAGACGCCATCGTTGAGCCAGATGAAGAAGGTTATATCGCACGTTTAGTTGATATCCGTCTTTATGGATACGGAGATGACCGGATGGAAGCGATTGAAAACTTGAAAAACGATTTATCTGAATTATATAGGGAACTTAATGAAGATGATAACTATTCGACTGAGTGGATGGCAATAAAAAAGATGCTGAAAAAACTGATTACTCCCTGGGATGATAATGGCAAGTAAAAATTCTGATAAAATAATTGGAGTTTGCCAGAAAAAGCTTGAAATGGATTTCAGGTGTACCAAACATTATAATGGATGGTTTTTTTTAAGAGGGAAAAAAGTATTAAGGGTCACGGTTCAAAAAGGTGCAAAACCGTGTAAAATTGGGACATACAAATCAATCGCGGATCAACTATTCTTGTCTACGAAGGAGTTGGACGACCTTATCAGTTGCACTTTAAAGAAAGAGGATTTCGAAAAACTGTTAACGGAAAGGCTAACTCCAAATAATTAATCAGGATTTCCAACTGAGTTCGTTTATGAGATGACGAAATTGGAAGCGCAACAAGTGTTGCAGCAAGCAGCTCAATACTGCGGTAGAAGGCCACTGCACGATTCGGGTTAAAAACCATGTAAATGATACCCCCCGAACGGAAACGCTCAGGGGGGGACGAGTCCCCTAACGTTCGACCGTTGTTTTTTCCGTCAAATCATCCTCCTCCGCTTCCCCTTGTCCGGTACCGGGCAAGCGACATCGTCCAAAGCCGGCTCCATCACGATCCAGCCCCGGATTGGATCATTTCCAAAAAAGCTTCCACCCGGGTGCCCAGTTGGCCGTGGTCGCTTTCGGAATAATCGGTTCTCAGGTGCAGGTAGGGCAGCCTCAGCCGCTCGGTTACATAATCGCGGATCAGGAACGATTCCGTGTCGTAGAGCTGGCAGGCTTCCCAGGTCAGGTCCACCACGCCGTCCACCTGGTATTCCTTGGCGATCCGGCCGATCAGGTCCAGCCGGCCCCGGTTGGGGGTCATGCAGGGGCAGGCAATGGCGATGTACCGTCGGGCCAGAGCCATCAATGGATCACCGGTTTCGTCCACCAGGGGGCCGATGGTTTTCAGGCCCCCGCAGTTTTCCGCGGCCGCCACCAGACCGCCCCGGTCTTCGATAACACCGAGCATCTTCCGGTTGGCCGTGGGGCATCCGGTCAGGAGCAGGCGGGGTCTGGAGGCCAGGTCCGGAGGAAGGCCGCCGTTGGACGCCCGGGCTTCGGCTTGAATCCGGGCCGAATTCAGTTCCATCACCCGGTTTTCCAGGTCCCATTCGAAGCCATCGCCAAAGGTCAGATGGTCTAGTTCCCGGCCGGTGAGCACCGCCGGCTTCCGGGTGTTCAGCCGGCAGACGGCCAGCCGGGCTTCGCGGAGCCGGTTTTTCCGGCGGATCTGAAGCCTTAGGTCGTCGTCGGTGATGGGCCGGCCCGTGGACCGTTCCAAAAGGTCCTTCAATATCATTAACTGGTCCAGGAAATAAGCCAGGTGTTCCGGTCCTTCGGTGCTTTGAGGAATGTGGAACAGATGAACGGGCCGGATTTCAGCCAGGCGTTCGAACATCTTTTTTTTGCCGTCGCAGGTGGCGTCGGCCACGATCAGGTCGGTCTCCTGAAAATACCGGCACCGACCGGTCCGAGCAAACCCGTAGCTTGATTTAATGAGCGGGCACATGTTGGCCGGCAGGTGGATTTCGGCGTCGGGGATGGGCCTGGGCGATCCGGCGCACAAGGAAACCGGAATGGCGCCGGCGGCCAGAATCAATTCCTTCGGAGTGTAGGAACAATACACGCCGATGACCAGACGTCCCTGTTCCTTGAGCATCAACCCCTGGTGGTAGTTCTGTTCTTCCAGGCGTTCGCGGTATTCAGGCCCGAAGACGGGCGGTGGGGCGGATTCCATGGTTTCACCGATATAATATATTGAGAAAATCGATTTGATGCTACTACTCTTCCGGCCGTTGGTCAAGCACCGGCGCGCTTTTCTCCTCGGTTCAATATCCTCAAGCATGCATAGGAGTTGGAGCGCATTTAGTGGAGAAACCGTGGGGGAGGGAATACGGAAAAGCTTGTCGTGGCGCCGTTTTTGTTTTGTTTGATGGCCGGGGCGGCTTGGTCTACGGCTTGGTGATCGTAGCCTCGGTCCCCCTTCACGCCCGGTTCATTTAAAAGCGTTGACAAAACCCTGGCCAACTGGTATGACCTCTAGCCAGAGAGCCCGATTGACGGACACCCAACGCAAAGGGCTCCGAAAGGCAAAAGAACATGAACCCCCGGCCCATTCTCCTCAGGCCCGCTCAATACGCCGAACGGTCCCTGGTGATCGCCATCCTCAAAGGGGATTATCCTCCAGGAACACCGTTGCCCGGCGAACGGGACCTGGCCGTGGCTTTGGGGGTTACCCGGCCTACGCTCAGGGAAACCATCGGCCGGTTGGCTCGGGAAGGGTGGCTGACCATCCAGCACGGCCGGCCCACCCGGGTGAACGGCTTTTTTCAGGAGGGCGGCCTTGGCATTTTGAGAACCATCGCCATGTACCCCGAATACCTGACTCCGGAAATGGTCCGGGCCATGCTGCAGGTGCGCGATACCTTGCTGCCCGCGGCGGCTCGGGAGGCCGCGACCAAGGTTCCGAGCCAATTGGCCGAATACCTGGCTCGGGCCGTTGGCCTGCCCCCGGACGCCCGGGCGTACGCGGAATACGACTGGGGGCTCCAGCGGCTGATGGTCCAAGGGTCCGGCAACCCGGTATTCGGCATGATTTTCAATGATTTTGAAGCGTTGTTTCTTCGCATGGCCGAAGCGTATTTCGACCGGGCCGAAGCGCGGGCCGCGAGCGCTGAATATTACCGGGCTCTCAAGGCCGGGTTGGAACCGGCATCGGTGGAAGCCCTGGTGGGCCGGACGCTGGCCCAGGTTCGCGATTTGTGGGAGCAAACGCCGCACCCGGCGGTTTGGGAAGGGTTGGCCGAAGGAAAGGAGGGCGCGTGATGGACCTTTTCACCGTACCCCAAAAGTGGGATTTAATCGTGGTGGGCGGAGGAATCATCGGCGCCGGCGTTTTACTGGAAGCGGCTCGGATGAACCTGGCCGCCTGCATGCTGGAAAAACGCGATTTTGGTTGGGGCACGTCCAGCCGCACCTCCAAGCTGATTCATGGCGGCCTTCGGTATTTGAAGCAAGGCCAACTGGGGCTCACGCTCACGTCGGTTCGCGAACGGGAACGGCTGCTTCGGGACGCCCCCGGCCTGGTGGAGCCTCAGGATTTCCTGATGCCCATATTCGACGATCACGGCCCGGGCAAATGGCTTCTGGAAGCGGGGTTGACGCTGTACGACCTGATGGCCGGCGGCCGGCACCACCAGTTTTTGTCCCGGGAAGAGGGGTTGATCCGCGAGCCGGATGTGCGGTCCGACCATCTGCGGGGCTGCTTTTTGTTCCAGGACGCCCAGGTGGATGACTCCCGGTTGGTCTGGCGGTTGATTCAGGAAGCCATGTCCATGGGGGCCACGGCGTTGAACTATACCGGAGTGTCCGAAGTGCTTCGCGGATCGGACGGGCGAGTTCGGGGCGTGGCGGCCCAGGACACGGAAACGGGTCAGGTTCGGGAACTGGAAGCGCCGGTGGTGATCAACGCCACCGGCGCCTGGGCCGAAAGCCTCCATCCATCCCCCCAATCCAAGCGCCACCTTCGTCCCCTCAGGGGCAGCCATCTGTTTTTCCCCCAGAACCGGCTGCCGGTCCGGCACGCGGTCAGCGGCATCCATCCGGAAGACGGCCGGCCCATCTTCGTTCGGCCTTGGGAAAGCGTGGTGGTGGTGGGGACCACGGACGTGGATCATGAGGAAAACCTGGACAAGGAACCGTGGATTTCGGCCCGCGAAGCGGCGTACCTGATGGACGGCGTCCGGTTCCTGTTCCCGTCCATTTCCATCCGCACGGCCGACGCGGTGGCGTCCATGGCCGGACTCCGGCCGGTCTTTGGCACGGGCAAGGTGGACCCGTCCAAAGAATCCCGGGACCACGCGGTGTGGGAAGACAAGGGGCTGGTCACGGTTACGGGCGGCAAGATGACCATTTTCCGCAAAACCGCCGTGGAAGCCCTTCAGGCGGCCAGGCCGTATTTGCGCTCGACGGCCAAGGTCCGTGAGGATGACGCCGTGTTTTTCCCCTCCCGTCCGTCCACGGGCCGTCGGTATGCGTTGGACCCGGATCGGATGCGGCGTCTGTACGCCCGGTACGGCCGGGAAGGAGCGGAACTCATTGCCGCCGAAGATGCCTGGCAGAGGGACCCCATCCCGGGGACGCCCTATCTTTGGGCCGAACTGGGCTTCGCGGCCCGGTTCGAGGATATCCGCCACCTGGACGACCTGCTCCTGAGACGAACCCGGGTGGGCCTGATGGCCCCGGGCGGCGGCCTGGAGCACCTGGACCGGATCGAATGGTTGCTGGGGCCCAAAATGGCCTGGGATCGGGCCCGGTGGCAGGTGGAAAAAACCCGGTATCTGGACCTTTGGAACCGTTGCTACGCGCCGCCGGCTGCCGCCGATGGCGCCTGGGCTCCGGCCCGGACCATCCCCCTGCCGCCGCCGTCGCTGATCCCGGAACGGATTCTGGTTCCGGACGAGGAAGAGCCGAACGCTCCGGCGCCGTCGAAACCGGCGGCCATGGAACCGGCTCCGGCATCCGAAATCCGGCATTAACCCGAGGTGTTCCATGTTTGGTCTGTTTCAACGCCGGTGGGCGCCCGCCTGGTTCCGGACGCCCCCCCCGGCCGGCTCCTTTCGGTCCATCTTCAAGTGGGGCGCTCCCGATGGGTTCAAGGAACCCAACCGCCGGTTGCTGGCGCTGCTCCAGGAGGAACTGGGGCTGATCCGGGCCGATCTGTCCACGCCCCGGTATTTGGGGCTGGATGCGGTCCGGCTGGAAAGCCCGCCATCGCTGGACGAAGCCCATGTCCGGTACTTCGCCGAAGCCCTGGGGCCGGAAAATTTGGGCCAAAGCGGGTACGAGCGGGTGAAGTACGCCCATGGCCAGACCCTGGAAGAAATTTTCGTTCTTCGGCGAAGCGGAGTGGAGGCGGCCGCCGATCTGGTGGTTCATCCCCGTACCCGGGACGATGTGGTCCGGATCGTGGGGTACTGCCACGACCAGCGGATTCCACTGTATGTGTATGGCGGGGGGTCGTCGGTCAACCTTGGGTTCCGGCCCAAGCCCGGCGGAGTAACGCTGGTCACCCAGACCCATCTGAACCGTTTCATCGAGTTGAACGAAGAAAACCAGACCGCCACGGTCCAGGCCGGGATCATGGGTCCGGCGTACGAAGCTTTTTTGAACGAAGCCCCATCCCGGTTGAACTCGGTTCGATCTTACACCGGCGGCCATTTCCCTCAGTCGTTCGAATACTCCACGGTGGGAGGATGGATCGCGGCGTTGGGGTCGGGCCAGGAGTCCTCGTATTACGGCGACGCGGCGGACCTGGTGGCGGCGCAGGAATACGTGACGCCGGCGGGCGTGGTCCGGACCTTGGGCTACCCGGCGGCGGCTACCGGTCCCCGGATCGATCCCCTGTTGATGGGCGGGGAAGGCTCGTACGGCGTGCTGGTATCGGCCACGTTGAAGGTTTTC
>JAGVGV010000732.1 GCA_020056895.1 Deltaproteobacteria bacterium | reverse complement strand
GCCCCCGGGCGCCGGGGCTAAGGCCCCGGCTGCCAATTGGGGACAGAGCCTTCGGCTCTGACCCCCGGGAGAGGGCGGGGTGAGGGGGTTCCAAAAAAGGGGCTTCCTTTTGTGGCCAGCAAGTGGAGATACCACCCGTAACTGAGGCCTTACTACCGGGCTTCCTTTTCTCTTGACAAAACTCATTGACATAATTAAATTACAAAATTGAATTATCCGATTGGCGTTGGCTTGCCAGCAAAGGAGTTCGGCATGAAAAAGCAAAGAAGCGACGCCCGGGAAACCCGGCGGCGAGTCCTGGCCGCCGCCAGCCAGGTGTTCGCCCAAAAAGGGTTCTGGGGGGCCACCAACGCCGATATCTGCTCCCTGGCCGGCGTCAACACGGCGGCGGTGAACTACCATTTCACCAGCAAGGAAAATTTGTATGTGGAAGCCTGGAAGCATGCTTTCGAGCGATCGAACGAAGCTCATCCGGCTGACGGCGGTCTGAGTTCCGATAAGCCGGCGGAAGAACGGCTGCGGGCTCGGGTGCGGTCGTTTATCCACAAATTCGCCGATCCCAACACGGTGGACCTGGAAATCATCCACAAGGAAATGGTGAACCCCACGGGCCTGCTAGCGGAAACCATCGCCCAGGCGGTCCGGCCTCTGGACGAGGCGCTTCAAGCCAATATCCGGGACTTACTGGGCCCGGAGGCCGGGGACAAGCCGGTTCTGCTCTGCTTCATGAGCATCATGAGCCAAAGCCTGGGGATCATGCATCATATCGACCCGAACGACCGGCTGCCGGGGCCCAAATGGCGGGATGCGGCGCTCAAGGAATTGACCATGGACGAGATTGCCGATCACATCATCCGTTTCAGCCTGGCGGGCATCAACGCGGTGCGGGAAGCCGGCGCCCATGATCCGGAACCGGCTGGTAGGAACCAGACCGAAAGCCTGGGTGGTGAAGAAAAGGACCTCGCGTGACCACGTTTTTCTTCAGGAAAAAAAGCCGTCCCATCCCCCTGATCGGGGTGGTGGGGCTGGCCCTTCTGTTGTTGACCGGCTGCCCGGCGGTGGGACCGGACTA
The DNA here is from genome assembly GCA_020056895.1 of Deltaproteobacteria bacterium. Classification (GTDB taxonomy): domain Bacteria; phylum Desulfobacterota; class Desulfarculia; order Adiutricales; family JAGVGV01; genus JAGVGV01. The sequence continues at coordinate 9,231 of JAGVGV010000732.1, read as the reverse complement.
TGTCCGCCCCGATACGCCCATGCCAGAAACATGGAACCGGAAGGCGGATGCCGGGCTTTCTCCGGCCGCCGCCGATCCGGTGGACCCGGCCCAATGGTGGACCGTTTTCAAGGACGAAAAACTTTCGGACCTGGTGGTCCGGGCGGCCAAAGGCAATCTGGACCTCAAGGAAGCCTTGGCCCGGATCCGGGAGGCCCGAGCCAAACGGGGCAAGGAAGCGGCCGGTCTGTTCCCCACGCTGGATGGGTCGGCCAAGGCATCCTGGAGCCGATCCGGGGACGTCCCGGCTGAAAGCGAAACCAAGACCGGTTTCCAGGCCGGGTTCGACGCGTCCTGGGAAATCGATCTGTTCGGCGGAACCCGCCGATCCATCGAAGCGGCCCAGGCCGATCTGGAGGCCAGCGAAGAGGATTCGCGGGACGTACTGGTTTCCCTTGAGGCGGAAACGGCCACCAACTACGTCCAGGTGCGGGCCTATCAAACCCGGTTGCGGATGACCGAAGAAAGCATCCAATCGCTGGACGCCACCCGGCGGCTGGTCCAGTTGCGGTTCCAAGCGGGGTTGACGGACGAACTGGCCCTTCGCCAGGCGGAATACAACCTGGAAAACGCCCGCTCCCAACGGCCCGACCTGAAGGTTTCCCTGGAAGAGGCTTTGAACCGGATCGCCGTCCTTTTGGGCGAACATCCCGGACGGGTTCACGAGGAACTGGCCGAGCCCCAGGAGCCGCCGTCTCCGCCGTCGGGCATCGCCCTGGGCATTCCGGCCGACCTGTTGCGGCGCCGGCCCGATATCCGCCAGGCCGAACGTCAGTTGGCCGCCCAAACGGCCCGGATCGGCGCGGCCACGGCGGATCTGTATCCCAAATTCACCCTGGCCGGCTCCATTGGGCTGGAAACCCTGTCGCTCACGGATGCGTCTTCGGCCGTGTGGAACCTTACCGGCGGGCCGGGGCTTTCGTGGGCTCTGTTCCAGGGCGGGGCCATCCGGAAAAACATCGAAGTCCAGAACGCGCTTCAGGAACAATACCTGATGGCGTATCGATCCACGGTGCTCAACGCTTTGGAAGAAGTGGAAAACGCCCTGGCCGCCTATGCCCAGGAACAACAAAAACAAAAATCGCTCGCCGAAGCGGTGATGGCGGCGGAAAAAGCCGCCGACCTGGCCGGGAAGAAATACCAGGCGGGCCAGACCGATCTGACGGACCTTTTGGAAGCCCAACGGTCCCTCCTAACCTATCGGGACCAACGGACGCAAAGTGAAACCGCGCTGGCCACCCATCTGATCCGTCTGTTCAAGGCGCTGGGCGGCGGCTGGTCGCCCGATTCACCCGTATCTCAAGCAAAGGCCGCGAAATGACTCAAGCGACGAACGATACCATGAATCCGGAACGGGAACTGGCCGGGAATTTGGGGCTGGAGCCCACAAAAGGAAAGGCCGGAAAAACCCGCTGGCGGTGGGTGGTTTTGGTACTGGTAATCCTGGCCGCCGGGTTTTTCCTATGGTCCAGGGCCTCAACCGGCGCCGCCCCGACAAGATACAAGACTCAGGAAACCAAAAAAGGAACGATTTCCGTGGTGGTCACGGCCACGGGCACCTTGAACCCCACGAACGAAGTGGAAGTCAGCAGCGAGCTGTCGGGCATCGTCAAGAGCGTTCACGTGGATTACAACGACCGCTTGACCACCGGTCAAATGTTGGCCGTGCTGGACAGTTCGAAGCTGAACGCCCAGGTGGCCCAGTCCAAGGCCGCCCTGGAAGCGGCTCAGGCGAAAGTGAACCAGGTCCGGGCCACGCTCAAGGAAACCCGCCGCGAACTCGGCCGGCTCCAGAACCTGTATGTATCGAGCAACCACCAAACACCGTCCCGATCCGATCTGGAAGCGGCTCAAGCCGCCTATGAACGGGCCAAGGCGGATGAAGCCAGCGCTCTGGCCGAAGTGGCTCAGGCCCAGGCCGCGCTCGAAGCCTATGAAACCGACCTGGGAAAAACCACTCTAAGGTCCCCCATCGACGGCGTGGTGATCGACCGGGCCGTGGAACCGGGCCAAACCGTGGCCTCGTCGCTGCAGGCGCCGGTGTTGTTCACCCTGGCGGAAGACCTGACTCAGATGGAACTGAGCGTGAACGTGGACGAAGCGGACGTGGGCAAGGTCCGGGCCGGGCAAAAGGCCACTTTCGTGGTTTCGGCTTATCCCAACCGGACGTACGAGGCGTCCATCACCCAGGTTCGGTATGGTTCCACCACGGTGTCCGGCGTGGTCACGTATGAAACGGTATTAAAGGTGGACAACGCCGATCTGTCCCTTCGCCCGGGGATGACGGCCACGGCCGACATACAGGTCCAAACAGTGGAAAACGCTTTGCTTCTACCCAACGCGGCCCTCCGCTTCACACCGCCCGTCGAGGAAGCGAAAACTTCCGGGAGCCTCCTGGGGTCCCTGCTCCCACGGCCTCCGGGGAGCCCGGGCAAAAAGGTGGAAGAGAACGGCGCGGGCCAAAAAAGCAAAAAAGTGTGGCAACTGAAGGATGGCCAGCTTACCCCCATTTCCGTAATAACCGGCGTAACCGACGGGACGTACACGGAGATCGTGGAAGGCGGCCTGGTCCCCGGCGACGCCATGGTGGTGGATGTCGCCCTGGGGTCCAAGTGACCGGATGGGACGGCGTTTCATGACCGAAAAAACAGTGCTGATCGAAATATCGCGCCTGACCAAGGTGTATGGCACGGGCCAGGCGGCCATGGAAGCCCTGAAAGGAATCGATCTCCGGATCGACGAGCGGGAATTCGTGGCCGTCATGGGCCCCAGCGGCTCGGGAAAATCCACCTTCATGAACATTCTTGGGGGCCTGGATACCGAAACCAGCGGTGCTTATCGGTTTCGGGGAGTGGTGGTGGGTCAATTGACCCGGAACCAGCGAGCCCGGCTGCGCCGTTATTATCTGGGCTTCGTATTCCAGGGCTTCAACCTTTTAAACCGCACCTCGGCTTTGGAAAACGTGGAGCTGCCGCTGATTTACCGGGGTCTGCCCACCCGCGTGCGCCGGGAAAAGGCCATGCGGGCGTTGGAAACGGTGGGGCTGGCCCAATGGAAAAGCCACACGCCCGGGGAACTTTCGGGCGGCCAGCAGCAGCGGGTGGCCATTGCCCGGGCCATCGTGACCGAACCGGCGGTGTTGTTCGCCGATGAACCCACGGGCAACCTGGATCGGTCCCGCAGCCGGGAAATCATGGACCTTTTGGTGGAATTGAATGGCCGGCGGGGCCTCACCGTCGTCATGGTCACGCACGATCCGGATACGGCCGGGTATGCTGGCCGAGTGGTCCGGTTCGTGGACGGCCTGATCGAATCCGATGAACCCAACGGGCGGGTGAGCTGATGCTGTGGAACATGATTCTTTTGGCCTTCAAGGAACTGAAGCGGAACGTCATGCGGACCGTGCTGACGATATTGGGCATCGTGATCGGGGTGGCGGCCGTGATCGTGATGGTGACCGTGGGAGAAGGCGCCACGGCCCAGGTGCGGCAACAGATCGCCAGCATGGGCAGCAACCTGCTGATGGTCACTCCGGGCAAACGCATGGGGCCGGGCCAATCCACGGCGCAAACGCCCTTCAAGCAGGCGGACGCCCAGGCCATTTACCGGGAAATAACCTCCGTGGCGGCCACGGCCCCGGTATCCGTCAAAAGCATCAAGGCCATCTTCGGCAACCAGAACTGGTCCACTCAGGTTACCGGCGCCGACAATCAGTACTGGCTGACCTCGAATCGAACCATAGCCGCCGGCCGGGCGTTTACCGATCACGAGCTTAAAAGCGGCGCGGCGGTGGCGGTGATCGGCGAAACGGTCAAGGAAAAACTGTTCGACGGCCAGGACCCCATCGGCCAGAAAATCCGGCTGGAGGATGTTTCCTGCGAGGTGATCGGCGTATTGGAGGATAAGGGCCAAAACACCATGGGCCAGGATCAGGACGATCTGGCGGTCATTCCCCTGGCCACGTTCCAGCGCCGGATTTCCGGAAGCCAGGATGTGGGGATGATTATGATTTCAGTGCAGGACGGGGCCTCCACGGAAAAGGCCAAGGCGGACATCGAACGTCTGTTGAGGGAACGCCGGCACATTTCGGCCAGCGACGAAGACAATTTTAACGTGATGGACATGAAGGAAATATCCAAAATGCTCACCGGAACCACGCAATTGCTCACCGCCCTGCTCAGCGCCGTGGCGGCGGTCAGCCTGCTGGTGGGCGGCATCGGGATCATGAACATCATGCTGGTATCGGTCACCGAGCGGACTCGGGAAATCGGCATCCGGTTGGCCATTGGAGCGCTCGAAGGCGAGGTGCTGGCACAATTCCTGGTGGAAGCGGTGGCCCTTTCCTCCCTGGGAGGCATCCTGGGGATCGTCCTCGCGCTGATCGGTTCGCTGGCGATATCCAAAATCATGAACGTGCCGTTCATTCTGAACCTGTCGATCGTGGCCATCGCTTTTCTTTTTTCCGCCGGAGTGGGGGTGGTGTTCGGCTATTTTCCGGCCCGAAAAGCCGCCCGTTTGGACCCCATCGAAGCGTTGCGCCATGAATGATTTGAAACGAAACCGAGGGGGTTTCCATCCGCGGCAAAACGCCGGGGGCGAACCGGGCCTCACTGGCGCCCATCTCATTTAGAAGTTGTTTCCAAAATCCTTTTGCCCAATCCTGGGTGTCGGCCTTGCTTTGAATTTTTCAAAATAGACCAACGATTCCGCCTCTTCGCCGTTTCAAGAGGGTACGCGAAAATCCAGCTTCCCGGCGATAATGTAAACCATGGTTATGAAATTCTTCGTCGAGCGGAAGCCTTGCGCTCCATGGGTATATCCCCTTGTTTCATGGGCCGTGGGGTGTTAGAACCTATCCTCAAACCGTTCTTTGGTCCTGGATGCGTTGTCGGAGATTGGAAGCCAATCCACGAAGTATGTTACATATTACTATGGTCGGCCTCCAATCTCCTCATCGCCCCAAGGCCAAACTCCTTTTGGGGGGATGGGGTCAGGGCTGGGATCATCGCTTGGGGCGGTCCAAAGGAACATCGTGGTGAACGCACTCATTCGCATCCTGGGGGCCAGGGGATCGGCCTGGTTGGGGTTCGGTCTGGCCGCGGCTCTGCTGGTGTGGGGGATCGACGGAGCCGGGTACCTGGCGTTTGTTCAGGACAAGGCCTATGACGGCCTTTTTGTGGCATCGGCCCGGTTCATTTCGCCGCCGGCCCGTCCCGAAAGCCCGGTGGCGCTGGTGGCCGTGGACGACGCCACTTTTGAAAACCCCACCTTCCACATCCCCCAAACGCTCTGGCACAATTTTTTCGGGGCGGTGATTCAGGCTTTGGCCGATGGCGGGGCCAAGGCCGTGGGGTTCGATTTTCTTCTGCCCCGAGCCCTGTTCGATGACCTGGCGCCCAATTACAGCCGCCGGTGGCTCACGACCATCGTTTACGCCCAGCGGAAAGGGGCTCCGGTTATTACCGGCCTGGTCCAACTGCCCGACCGCCAAATCACTCCGGAAGCCCGGTACCTCCAGATTTTGGGTTCCCAGAACGTGGGCTTGTTCAACCTCACCACCGATCCCGATGACTTCATCCGCCGCCAGCGGGTTTTCTTTCCATCCGGAAGCGACCCGGCAAAGGGTCTGTACAGCGTTACTTATCTTTTGGCCCGGGCGCTGAAGCCCGACCTGGCTCCGCCATCGGACCTCATCTATATTGATTTCGACACGTCCCGCCAGCCCTTTCCCCGGTATTCCTTCGCCGAAGTGTACGATCGGGCGATGAAGAACGACGCGGACTGGTTCCGCCAAAGGTTCCAAGGCAAGGCCGTGCTGATCGGCGAAACCGATTCGCTGACTCAGGACCGCCACGCCACGCCGCTATATCACCTGGCCGGGGAAGGGCACCGCCGCACGCCGGGCGTGGAAATCCTGATCCACACCATCCGGACTCTGGTGGGGAGCCGGTTTTACGGCGACATTCCCCTGGCGGGCCGAGGCCTTTTCTACTTGGGCCTTTCCCTGCTGGCGGGCTTTCTTACGCTGTATGCCTCGCCCCGGGCGCCTTTGCACCTCTCCCTGCCCCTGACCATACTTCTATGGGCGGCCGCCTCGTTGGCCGCCTTCCAGGGACTGGTCATCCTGCCTTTGGCCGGCGGGCTGATTGTTCTGGCCGTGGCCGAAATCACCTTTTTCGCGTTTCGGCATTGGGTGGTGGACCGGGAAAAACGAACGATCCGGCATGCTTTTTCCCGGTACTTAAGCCCCCAGGTGGTGGCCGAAGTCCTTCAGAACCCGGCCTTGCTCACCCTGGGCGGGTCCCGGCGGGTGATGACGGTGTTTTTTTCCGATCTGGCTGGCTTTACCACCATTTCCGAAGCCTTGCCCGCCGAAAAAATGGTCCCCCTGCTCAACCGGTACCTCCACCGGATGACTCAGGTGATCCTGGAACTGGACGGCACCGTGGACAAGTATATCGGCGACGCGATCATGGCGTTTTGGGGCGCGCCGTTGGTCCAGGAAGACCACGCCGTCCGGGCCTGCCTGGCCGCCCTGAGGCAAAGGGAGGCGATGGCCGAATTCCGCGAAGCCACCCGGGCCGACGGATTGCCCGAGCTCCATGCCCGCATGGGCGTGAACACCGGCCCCATGACCGTGGGCAACATGGGGTCCGAGGACCGGTTCGATTACACCGTGATGGGGGACGCGGTGAACCTGGCTTCGCGGCTCGAAGGCGCCAACAAATCCTTCGGCACCACCATCATGATCAGCCAGTCCACCTTTGAAGCCGCGGGCGAGGTGATCGAAGCCCGAGAACTGGACCTGTTGAAGGTCAAGGGCAAAACCGAACCCATGCGGGTGTATGAACTGATGGCCCACAAAGGCCGGCTGGATGCCGCGACGGCCGAAATGAAAGAAATGTACGAACAGGGCTTGGCTTTATACCGAAGCCGGTCTTTCGCCGAGGCCCTGGTCTGGTTCGAAAAAGCCAGGGAACGGGTTCCCGGGGATGGTCCGTCCGGAGTATACATCGACCGTTGCCGGACGTTCCTGGACACCCCGCCTCCGGCCGCCTGGGACGGCGTCTTTACAATGACCACGAAATAACTTAAAATTCCGGATGTCGGCGCCGGGCCGAAGGCTTGAAACCGCCTTTTCCCGCCGTCAGACCCGGCCGGCCGGTCTCGTGCGTTGAAATAGGTTGAGCGGCGAAGGGAATATGCCAAAGCCGCCATTCACCTCAAGGGGAAACGGAGAGGGACCTATGTCCGGAAAAACGATACTTGGCGTGGTGGGCGGATTGATTCTGGCCCTGGTGCTGTGTCCCGTGTTCGCGTGGGCCGAGGACGCGGCCATGGTGGTGGACCAGAAAGGCGCGGCCCAGTACGCGGACGGCATTAGGAAGGGCAAAGACGTGGCCCTGATGGATTTTCTCGCCGCCGGCGAAAAAATCACCCTGGGGTCGGGGACCACTTTGGTGCTCAATTTCTTCGCTTCGGGCGCTCGCGAGGAAGTATCCGGCCCCGGCACTCTGATCGTGGGGGAAAAGGGAGCCACGAAGGCGGACGGCGCCACGGTGAAAACCGAAAAGGTCGATTACATCCCCAATGCCGGCGGAGCTTTGGCCGCGGATGCCCAGCATTCGGGCGTGGTGGTCATGCGGGACATGGGCGATCAACCCAGCGAAGAAGTGGCGCCGCTGAACATGGTCAACACGGCCGCCCGGACCCTGCCCATCACGTTCCATTGGGAATCCGTAACCCTGGCCGCCAAATACAAGTTCACCCTGACCGACGTGAACGACAAGGTTCTGTTTGAAACCACCACCACCAAGCCCCAGGCGGTCTGCGACAAAGCGGATCTGCCCCGAGGCCAGGAAATCTGGTGGGCGGTCAAGGTGGTGGACGGCCCGGTGTCCGCCGGCGGCGGGGGCCAGTTCTATCTACTGAAACCGGAAGCGGCGGCCAAGCTGGAACAAAGCGAAAAAGCCATCCAGACCCGGTTCCCCAAGGACCAGATGGAAGCCCGGATCGCCCTGGCTTTGTTGTACCAAAAATTCGAACTCAACGATGAAGCCCGGGCGGTCCTTTTGGACCTGAAGGTCAAACAGCCCAAAAACGGAAACATCGACAAGCAATTAACCCTTCTGCAGGGCAATTACCGCCCCGGTTCGTGACCGGCCGGGCTCCGTTCGAGCCGCCGCCGTCCGCCCCGCCGGGTTATCCCGTTCGCCCGGTCCCGTTCCGGGGCCGCCCTTGGTTCCCGATCGCCTGTAAACGGACGGCGATTCGGTACACGGGAGGTCTTGGTTCGGGCCGGTGCGTTTAAGGTTAAGGAGCCGTTTCATGATCGTTCTTCGTCCCTGGCCCCTTTTGTCCGCCGGCCGTATCGGTCTGGTCCTTTTTCTAACGATCTTCACGATGCTCCCAATGGCCATCGGCGGCTGTTCGAGCGGACCGGAAGCTCCCCTGTCCACGGCCGAAGCCGCTTCGGCCAGCCGCGTATATTTCGCTCCGGCGGAAAAAGTGCTGAAAGCCGTGGACGTGGTGCTGTTCAATTACGGGTTCGTGGTGGAACCCACCGAAACCACCCAACCCGGCGCCTGGCGGATCCGGGTGAAGCCCAACGCGGCCAACAATTTCAAGGAAGTGCTGGAGCAGGTGGTCTTGGAAGCCAACGGGCCGAAACAATGCCGTATGTACCTGATCGTAACGGATACGTCCTGGTTCGGCGGGCCAAGTGAACCGGATTGGGCCTCGGGCTTTTTTACCAGCGTAAGCGAACTGGTGATGCGGACGGAGGAGTAAAGAAGACAGGGCTCCCGGTTTCACCTCCTCGGTTCATCAGGACCCCGGGCCAAGTTCTCTTTCCCCTCTCCCATCGAGGGGAGAGGGCGGGGTGAGGGGTGGAAAACCCTCCGCTAAAAGTGACCGAAGCGCTGACTCACTCGAATTTTGGGCTCCGGCTGGCGGCCTACACGGCCTGACTTCCTTACGCGACCCGGGATCAACCCAATCTGGTGCGGGTTTTTTCCACCTTTTCCGGCTTCACGGTCAGCGCCGCCGGACGGCTAACCGTTCCCCCAGAAGGGCCTGGATAGGACTTACTCCTCTCGGATCGTGTGCGCCCACGGGAGCACAATGCGCGAGGCGTCCTCACACCGACGCATCCGGCCACGGGCTTCCCTCCGACAACGTCGCCCGGGGGCG
>JAGVGV010000244.1 GCA_020056895.1 Deltaproteobacteria bacterium | reverse complement strand
GGAGGAACGATACCCTGGGCTGTGGTGGGGACCAAAGCCCTGGCGAGGGGTGAAACGGCGGAAGCGGGACATGGGGAAACGCGTTCAACCGCTGGATACACTGTGGACCTGAGGGGAACCATGAAGCGCATGTTTTTGGTTTTGTGTTTGGTGCTGTGCCTGGCGTCGGGGATGGTCCGGGCGGAAACGAAACCCTTGACGGTGGGCGTCCTGCCGGTGATTCAGGCGTTGCCCCTTTTCGTGGCCGCCGAAGAGGGATTGTTCCAGGCCGAAGGCGTGGACGTACAGTTGGTGCCGTTCCGCATGGCCATGGAAAAGGACGTGGCCATGACCACGGGTGGGATCGACGTTAATTTCGGCGATCTGTTCACCGCCATTTTCCTGAAAAACGGCGGAACCGACATCCGAATTCTGGCTCGGAATACCTCATCCCTGGAGGGGGCTCGGATGTTCGGCATCGTGGCCGCGCCTCAAAGCAAGCTGGCCAAGGTGACCGATCTGGCCGGGGTTCCGGTGGCGGTATCCACCAATACGATCATCGAATACGTGACCCGCCGGATCGAAACCCGGGCGGGAGTCGGTGCGGATCAGGTTCAGTTGATCGAAGTCAAGGACATTCCGGTCCGGCTCCAGATGCTCCTGGCCGGCCAGGTTCAGGCGGCCACCATGCCCGAACCGCTGGTCACCCTGGCCCAGACCAAGGGCGGCCGAGTTCTGGCCGATGACGCGGGCACCAACCTTTCCTCCACCGTACTCATGGCCAGCAAGACCACGATCGCGGATCGGAAAGCGGTTCTGGTCCGCTTTTTCAAAGCGCTCAACAAGGCGGTTCTGGCCATCAATGGCGGCGGGCCGAAAATCAGGGAGATCATGAACCGGTCCTGCAACGTACCGGCTCCCCTGCACGAATCCTACCCCATCCCCCGTTTTCCCCAACTGGCCGCGCCGTCCGAAGAGGAAGTGAAGGACGCCGTGTCGTTTCTGGAGGATCGGGGGCTTCTCAAGGCGCCCTTGGCCTACGTTGATCTGGTGGATGGCGGACTTATCCCCTAACCTTTTATCGGTGGACGACGTCCGTAAGGAATACGCCGCCGAGGATGGCGCTCGTCCCGTTCTCGACGGTGTTTCCTTCGATCTGGGGCCGCGGGACACCCTGGCCGTGATCGGGCCTTCGGGATGCGGGAAAACCACCCTGCTGCTGATGATCGCCGGCCTGGTTCCCTTTGAAGGCGGCCGGATTTTACTCAAAGGGAATCCGGTGAAAAAGCCGGTTCGGGAAACCGGGCTGGTGCTTCAAAACTACGGTCTTTTTCCCTGGAAAACCGCCCGCCGGAACATCGCCCTGGGCGCCAAGGTTCAAAAGCGCCCGGTTTCCGAGGCTCAGTTGGACGCCCTGGAAGCCGAACTGGGCCTGGAAGGAACGCGGAACCTTTATCCCCAGCAACTTTCCGGAGGTCAACGGCAGAGGGTGGCTTTGGGACGGGCGTTGTTGCTGCGGCCCGAACTATTGCTGTTGGACGAACCCTTCGCCGCCCTGGACGCCATGACTCGGGAACGGCTCCAACGGCTCCTTTTGGGGCTCTTTTACCAGCGTTCCTTCAGCTACGTGATCGTCACCCACGCCATCGAGGAAGCGGTTATTCTGGGGCGGCGGATCATGGTGCTGATGGGGTCGCCGGCTCGAGTGGCCGGGCTGTTCGACAACCCCACCTTTGGCCGGCCCGATCCCCGGACGGACCCGGACTTTTTCAATATCACCGTGCGGCTCCGGCGGTTGTTGGGGGATGGAGCATGACGCGCCCCACCTTCGGCGGCTATCTCCGGGCGGCGGTTTTTTTCCTTCTGGTCTGGCAGTTGGGGGCCTGGGCCGCCGGCGAAACCATTCTTCCCGGACCCGCCCTCACAATGTCGGCTTTGGGCAAGGCCGCCGGGACCAAAATTTATTGGATGCACGTGGCGGTCAGCACCTTCCGGATATTGGCGTCCATCGCCGCCGCCTTCGTAACCGCCGTACCCGTGGGGCTGGCTCTGGGCGCCAGCCGGAGGGCGTATGCTTTTTCGGCCCCGTTCATCTATCTGATCCATCCCATTCCCAAGATCGTGTTTTTGCCGTTGATTTTGTTGGCTTTCGGTCTGGGGGATCTTTCCAAGATTTTCCTGATCGGTTTGATCGTGTTTTTCCAACTATTAATCACCACCCGGGACGCGGCCCGGCAGATCACCACGGAAATGCGGTATTCCATGAAGTCCCTAGGCGCCGGCCGGTGGGATTTTTTCTGGCACGTGGTCTGGCCCGTGTCGCTGCCCGGCATATTCACGTCGCTCCGAGTTGGGGCGGGGACGGCCGTGGCGGTGTTGTTTTTCGTGGAATCCATTGGCACTCAGTATGGGTTGGGGCTGTATATTCTGAATGCCTGGGGCATGGCCGACGGCCCGACCATGTTCGTGGGGATCGTGTCCCTTTCCGCCCTGGGGGTGTTGATCTACGAACTTTTCGATATCCTTGAAAAAAGGTTCTGCGGGTGGAAGGATTTATGATGGATCGGAAACCATCGGGCCGGGGACCGCGGCCTTGGGGGCGGCCGTGAAGCGCGATTCCCGGCGGTCTCCGGTCCCCTGGCGGGAACGGCTTCGGGCCTGGCGCCAGGCCAGCCGGCCGCCGTTTTTCGTGGCCACGGCCGTGCCCTTGGTCCTGGGGTTCGTTCTGGCCGGTCGGGATACCGGCCGTTGGCTCTGGGGCCGGTTTTTTTTCGTGCTATTCGGCGCCTTCGTAGTCCATCTGGCCACCAACCTGGCCAACGATCTGTTCGATCACCTGCAGGGCGCCGACGCGGGGGAATCCATCGGCGGGTCCCGAGTCATCCAGCAGGGGCTTATCCCGCCCGGCCAGCTGGCCTACGCCCTGGTCCTTTTGTACGCCGCCGGACTGGGCGCGGCGGCCGGACTGATCCGGGTTTCGGGCATGGACGGCCTTTGGGTTTTGATTTTTTTTTCCTTCATTTCCAGCCTGTTTTACGTGGCCCCGCCCATCCGGTACGGATACCGGGGCTGGGGCGAGGCGGCCGTTTTTTTAAACATGGGGTTCGTGATGGTGGCCGGTACGTATATGGTGCTGGCCGAAACCTGGCGATGGGCTCTGATCCCGTATTCGGCTCCGGTGGGCTTCATGGTGGCCAACATTCTGTATTACCAAAGCCTTCCGGACATGAGCACGGACCGGGCCGTGGGCAAGCGAACCCTGGCCGTCCGCCTGGGACCCCAACGGGCGGTCTGGGGTTTCCGGTTGGGCTGGCTGGCGGTATATTTTTTGGCGGGGTTCAATGTGGCCGTGGGCCTGGCCGGCCCCATCACTCTGGCCGGGTTCGCCTCCCTTTGGTTTTTCTTCCGGACTGACCGGTTGATCCGGACCACTCGGGACGAGCGGGACCTGGACCGGCACGGCCACTTGGTTCGCAAAATGTACTTGATCTGGGGCCTTGCCCTCATTCTGGGAGCAGTTATCCGATAAACACGGGGTGATTTCGTGATTCATGGCTTTTATTCGCCGCGGGAACGCGGCGAAACCTGAAAGGAGTTCGTTCATGAAGGTGGCGTTTATCG
>JAGVGV010000064.1 GCA_020056895.1 Deltaproteobacteria bacterium | reverse complement strand
TGAGATGGGTTCCATGCCGCTACGAACTCGCGGCCTCCTCATCGTTGGGCGGCCGCCAGCCCAACCGAAGCAACTGGTTCTTGACCAGGTTCGCTTCGTCCGTTTTTCCCACGGCCACGTACCGGTCATGCGCCAAAGCCAGCAACGGTTCGGCCTCTCCCGCCCGTCCGGCCCGGAGATGATGATCGGCCAGGGCAACCAGCCACAAAGCCATCCGTTCCCGATCTCCCAGCGCTTCGGCCAGGGTGATGGCTTGCCGGAGGGCTTCCTCCAACCTCTCCTCGGCGTCCGCGGACTTCAAAATAGGGATCATTTGTTCCAGGAAATACAGGCGGCCGATGCGGTCTCCGCCCGCGCGGCAGAGCGATTCCCCGCGGGAAAAGGCGCCCAGGGCGGCTCCGGGCCGATTGAGCTTCAGGGCCAGAGAGCCCACCCGATCCCAGATGCGGGCCAGCACCTGGACCGCCCCGGTTTCTTCGGCCCGAGCCAGAGCCTCCTGATACCATTCCTGGGCCTGATCCCAACGCTCTTGGGCCGTCGCCAGGTCCCCCAAGTCGGCGGCGACCTGAAGCCATTCCCCGGACCGGTTTTCTTCCCGGCAGATGCGTTCGCACTGGCTCCAGAAGTCAAGCGCGGCTTCCCAGACTTTTTCCTTGAAATAAATCTGGCCGATGCCGTACAGCGCCGACGCCTCGGCCGCCCGATCCCCCTTTTCCCGGGCCGCGTCCAGAGCGTCCCGGAGTTCTTCCATACGGCCTTCGAACTTCACCGGGGGGCCTCGCCCAGAACGTCCTGAATCTGTCGGCCCAGGTCCGGATCCACCGGAAAACCGCCCCGTTCCGCTTCCTGGAAATGCGCCCAGGCCTGAGCCGCGTCGCCGCGTTCCCAAAGGATCACGGCCAGGTTGTAATGAGCCAGGGCGAATCCGGGCTGGTATTCCAGCACCTTTTCGTACTGGACAAAGGCCTCATCCCGGTCGCCTTTTTGTTCCAGCAGCCGGGCCAGGTTGATCCGGGCCTGAATCATATCCGGCTTTTCGTCCAGGGCCCGGGTGAAGGCTTCGGCCGCCTCGTCCAACTGACCGGCCATCATCCGGGCGAAGCCGATGTTGTTATAGGCCAGGACGGCTTTGGAGTTGTGGGCCAGAGCGCTTTCATTGGCGGCCACGGCTTCGTCCAGCCTTTTTTGCCTTAAATACAGCCCCCCCAGATTGATCCAGGCCTCAACCATGGCCGGGTCCAGTTCCAGGGCCATCTTGAGGGCGAATTCGGCTTCGTCCAAGGATTGTTTGCGCATAAAGGCCATGGCCAGGTTGTAGTGGGCGGATGGGTTTCGGGGGTTGACTCCAATATACTGCTTCAGCCGGTCGATCAGACCGGCCAGTTGGAGTTCCTGATCTTCGATTTCCATTTCCTGTTCATCTCCCTTGAAATAATCGGAAGACCGTGGGGACGAGACCCCAAGGCCCTGTTTTTTCCCGATTTTTTTAAAACCCATCCCTTGAATGTTCCATGGCCCTGGATGCTTGGTTAAAGGCCCAAGGCCGAACGCCTGACTTAAGGATGGGCTCTATGGGTGTTTCTAAAAAGTCCTTTTGCCCAATCTTGGGTGTCGGCCTTGCCTTGAATTCCTCAAAATAGGTTAACTATTCCTCCGGATTCAAAGCCGCGGCCTCCTTGATCTTGGGCAAAATTCCGTTTTTGGAAACAGCCCCTAATGACGGAACCCGTCCATGCCGCCGGGCCGTATCGGTTCGCTTGGGACGGAGGCGTTTCCCGTCCTCAGGCGCCGATAAGCTTGATCCATACCTTGCGCCGGCGGGGTCCGTCGAATTCGCACAGGAACACATGCTGCCACTGGCCAAGCATCAAGCGGCCATCGTCCAGGATCAGCGTTACCGTATTCCCCACCAGGCTGGTTTTGATGTGGGCCGGCGAATTGCCTTCGGCGTGACCATACACCCGCTTCCAGGGAACGATTTCGTTCAGGGTGTCGACGATGTCCTTTTTCACGGCCGGGTCCGCGCCTTCATTAATGGTGATGCCGGCCGTGGTATGGGGGATGTACACCGTCGCCAACCCGGCCTTGACTCCGGCGGCCGTCACCTGGCGCTGGATTTCCGTGGTGATGTCGATCATCCCGGAGGTCCGCTGGGTTTCCACGTTGAATTCAATGACCATGACCCTCGTGTCTCCTAATCCTTTACGCCCGGCGGCAACCACAACCTCGAGCCGGGGTCGGAGTCCTCTTCCTTGCTTTGGGGTTCCTTCACGCCCGGCGGCAGCCACAAGCCGGATTCGGTTACCGAACCAAGGGTTTCGTCATCCCCCTGCCTCGGGTCCTTGGGCAGCCACGGCATCCGGTCCGGATCAGATGCGGAATCCGTTTCCTCGCCGCGAGCGGCAAGTTCCTCGCGCAGTTCCCCATGCTGTACGTGAAGCAGATACAGGAGCGCGTCTTGGAAGATCGCGAAGCAAAAACCCCCCGCCCGGAACGGGTCGTCTTCCCGGCCCAGGTCCAGGGCCGCGGACACGGCGTTCCGGGCCAGGTCCGCATCCCCTGACAGATGGTATAAAAGGGCCAGTTCCTCGAGCCGCCGCTTCAATTCCCGGCGGAACGAGGGAGTAAATATACCCGCCGTTGCTTGTTGGATTTGTTCGGAGAGCCGGTCCAAGCGTTGCTGCTCCGTTAAAACCAGGCTGCTCTCTTTTTTCTCGAAAAGGGCTTCCAGGTGGGGATCGACGATATCCTCGAGATGCCATTCCCCAACAAAATCGTCTTCCAGCAGCCGTTCGGTCGCCTCGGTCAGGTCGTCTTGTTCGGGCTCGAAATCCGGAGGCAGAAGATCATGGATCAGAGGCCGGGAGGGCAGCGGAACGGCGCGGATGCTGGACAGGCATTTGAAGTAATCCGCCGGTGGGACCCGGTTCATGGCCCGAGTCCATTGGACGGCTTCTTCCAGACAGAAACGGACCGCTTCGGGCGGCACTTCGTGATACCGCTGGATCGTGTCCCCGGGGTCGGGACGGAGGAAGGCTTTCAGGTCTCCGGCGGACCAGTCGTAGACCTCGAAATCAATCAAGCCCTCGACGAAATTATAAGTGAAAACGATGGCCTCGTATCCGTGGACGGGATCGGGCAGGGCCAGGCACCCCCTCCGGGTCCCTTCATAATCGAAAATGGACAATATTCCCTTGGGACTTTTGGGCGGGGGGGGCGCGACCATGGAAGGGCCCCGATCCCGGAGGGCGGGATCGCCCGTTATTCCGGCCTGTTCCAGGCGGTATACGGCCTTGCGGACGGCCTTGATCTGGTTTTTGTCCTTTAGGGCGTTCAAGAGGCTCAAGAAGAAATTTTGGACGTCCTCGGTCCGTGTTTTAGAAACCGCCTCGATCAGGCCGGCTTCCCGGCCGTCGAGATCGGCCGCATGGGTCTGAAACCAGGCCAGGGGGTCTTCCGGCGGCAACCCGGCCGTCAGCCGCCGGGCGGCTTCGGCCAAAGATTCGTTTTCCGGCCCCGATTTTTGCCCCAGTGGTTTTTTCTTTTTAGTCATGGGAGGAAATCTCCTATGGCGCCCAATGTCGTCCCGTCCCCAATATACCCTTTACCTGTTTCTTCCTACCACGAAACCTGGGGGTTTGGCCAGGGGCAAAACGAACAGAACGCCGCTCTTCCCGGATTGGGGGAAGGAACGGCGCTCTGGTTCGGAATTCAGGCTGAATCCGGCCGGATTACTCGATTTTTTCGATCCGCACCGCCGCCGCCTTGTATTCCGCCGTCCGGCTGATGGGGTCGAAAGCCGGGTTGGTGAGCCAGTTGGCGTTGTTTTCCCGGAAATGGAAGGCCATCCAGACCAAACCGGGTTGGACGTCCGGCGTGATCCGAGCCCGGACCCGAACGCGCCCCCGGCGGGATTTGACCCAGATCATTTCCCCCTGGCCGATACCCATCCGTTCGGCATCCTGAGGGGAAAGGTCGGCGGTTTCTTCGGAAAGCAGTTCGTTGAGGCCTCCCGAGCGGCCGGTCTGGGTTCGGGTA
The DNA here is from genome assembly GCA_020056895.1 of Deltaproteobacteria bacterium. Taxonomy (GTDB): domain Bacteria; phylum Desulfobacterota; class Desulfarculia; order Adiutricales; family JAGVGV01; genus JAGVGV01. Next base: position 499 of record JAGVGV010000064.1, on the reverse strand, counting down.
TGGTAATGATATAAGCGCCGTCCGGTGGACAGGACCAGGGGATAGTCCTGGTCCGTGGTTTCGGCCGGAGGTTCCCAATCCACGGGGACGAACTGGCCCAGGCCCCGGGTGAACCGGCCTTCGCGGTGAAGGACCGGCGTTCCCGGATGGTCCAGGTTGGGGACCGGCCATTGGAGGCCGTTGCCTTCGATCCGGTGGTACTTGATGCCCGCCAGAATGGGCGAGAGGACGGAAATTTCCTCGTCCCAAAGCTTTTGGGCGGTATCGGCCGGCCAATGGCGGCCCATCCGGGCGGCCACTTCCCGGAATATCCACCAGTTGGGCCTGGCGTCGCCCGGCGGAGGAACCGCGCCCCGGACCCGGTTGACCCGCCGCTCCGAATTGGCGAAGGTGCCATCGTTTTCGCTCCAGGCCGCCGCCGGGAAGACCACATGGGCGAACCGGGTGGTTTCGTTCATGAAAATATCCTGGCCGATCAGGAATTGGGCCGAAGCCAGGC
>JAGVGV010000348.1 GCA_020056895.1 Deltaproteobacteria bacterium | reverse complement strand
GGCGTGCGCGGCCCGGCAAAGAGCCTTTGACCGCGATGCGCGTCAACGGGCCGGGTCGTTGTCCGTCCGTGAAATCGCCGCGAAAAAGCTCCACCACGGCCCCGGATATTTCCTGAACCCCTTGGCGGAAGAAGACCATCCCCCCTTTTCCGAAGTGATCAAATGGAAACTGTTTTCCGCCAACGACCACAAGGACCAGTACAAAGACGAACCGGTTCGGCCCGTGACCATTGACTGGGAACCGATCAAGGCGTACCCCGGCCTGTCCGTCACTTTTCTTCGGCATGCGTCCCTTTTAATCCGGGACCCATCGGCCACGCTGATCATCGATCCGGTTTTCAACGGCTTGTTTTCCTTCATCAGGGATTTCAGCCCCCGGGCCTTTTCCCTGGATGAAATGCCTCGGCCGGACCTGGCGCTGATCACCCACGGCCATTACGACCACCTGGACGCCCCGTCCCTGGCCGCCTTGAACCCCAAGCCCCATGTGGTCTGCCCCTTGGGGTACGGAGACGTTCTGGACGACATCGGCCTGGAACAGCGAACGTTTCTGGATTGGTACGACTCCTTCCAATACCGGGGTTGGACGATCACCCTGGCGCCCGCCAACCATTGGACCATGCGCCAGCCGTACCGAGGCCGGAACCGGGCCTTGTGGGGGTCCTTCGTGATTCAGGCGCCTTCGGGGTTCACGCTGTTTGTTTCCGGCGACGTGGCCTGGTTTGATGGGTACCGCGAACTGGGCCGGGAATTCCCCGTGGACCTGGCCGTTTTCAACCTGGGAGCGTACGAGCCCCGCTGGTTCATGAAAAAAAGCCACATGAACCCCGCCGAAGTGGTCCGGGCTTTTGAAGACCTGAATGCCCGCCGGCTGACGGCGGTTCATTGGGGAACCTTTCGGCTGGGGGATGAACCGGTCCACGCGCCCCCGCGGGACCTGAAAAACGAGATGGAACGAAAAGGCTTGGCCGAGAAGCTGGTTCACCTGGACCCTGGCCAAACGCTGTATATAAACGGCCGGGATTTCCCTGGATAATAACCGAAAGCCCGTTTCCGGGAACCCTCCCCCGGTCCGGTTGTTCCCATCGCCCTGTATGGCGGCCACCGGGACCCCGGCTCCAGAGTCAGGCTGGCGGGGCCCAACGGGTCAGTTCCGCGTGCAATCGATCGATTTCCCGGGTCAGGCGCCGCCTCAAGTCCTGAACCCGGCCCAAATCCTGGTTCCGACCGGCCTCTTCCAGGGCTTGAGCCATCATTTGGGTGGGGCGGGCTTCGAATCCGGAAGCCGCGCCTTTCAGGGTGTGCGCGGCCATTTCCAGAGCCCGGGGGTCGCCTTTGGCCAGGGCGGCGTCGATTCGATCCAGGTATTCCGGCGCCAACTGGATAAAATCCCGCGCCAGCTCGCGCAGCAGTTCCTCGTCCCCCCCCATCCGGGCCAGAGACCGGGCCCAAACGGCCGGTGGATCCTCGGTTTCGGCCGGAGGATGCTCCACCATTTTCTTGAATCCCGATTCCACCGTTTGAATCAGAACCCCCGCTTCAATGGGCTTGGCCAGATAACCATCCATGCCCGCCGCCAGAAACCGTTCCCGATCCCCCTTCATGGCATGGGCGGTCATGGCGATAATGGGCAGCCGGCGGCCCTCGGGTTCCCTGGCCCGGATCGCGGCCGTGGCCGTCAAGCCGTCCATATCCGGCATTTGAACGTCCATCAGCACCAAGTCCACGGTTTCAAGGGATAAAATCTCCAAAGCCTCCACGCCGGTGGAGGCCGTTAAAACCTGGTGGCCCCTTTTCGTCAGAATCGTCCGCAACCATTTCTGGTTGATTATATTGTCTTCCGCCAAAAGAAGAGTCAACCCGCCGCCCGAAGGAACCGTTCGAGCCGCCGATCCAACCTGCTTGGCTTCCGTCCGCCCGGCTACCCGGAAAACACGCCGTAATACGTCCGCCAGCCCCGATGTCCGGACTGGTTTGAACAGGAACGGCCCGGTCGATTCATAGGCTGAGGAGCGGATGAGGGGCGCCAGCGGGCAAAGAGTCGGCACGCCGGACCCTCCGGAATTCGTGGCCCAGTCCGCGTCCATAATAATCAAATCCCAAAAAACGTCCCCCTTGACCACGCCCGCGACCGCCTGCCGAGCTTCCCCCTCGTCCGCCGAGCCCACCGCTTCGAACCCCCAATGCCCAAGGGTTTCCAACAAAAAACGCCTTTGGGCTTCATGGGGGTCCGCCACCAGCACCCGCTTTCCCTTGAAAGCAGCCCGCGCGGTTTCGTCCAGCCATTCACCGGCATCGGCGGGAACGCTCAGCCGGAGGACGAAATGGAACCGGCTGCCCTTATCCGGTTCGCTTTCCATCCACAAACCGCCATCCATCAGTCGAGCCAGCCGAGCCGCGATGGTCAACCCCAGCCCGGTCCCGCCGTACAGCCGGGTGGTCGATCCATCCGCCTGGGTAAAAGGCGAAAAAATGGCCTCCTGCTTCTGGCGGGGAACGCCGATCCCGGTATCCTCCACCATCCCATGCAATTGAATGGACCCCAAAGACCGATCCCGGCTTTCCAGCCGGACCACCACTTCACCTTTGGGCGTGAATTTGATGGCGTTGTCCACCAGATTGATCAGGATTTGCCGGAACCGGACCGGATCCCCCAGAACCTTTCGAGGCAGATCCGGCGCAAGCCCGTACGCCAGGGCCAAACCTTTAGCCTGAGCCCGCCGTGCCAGGGGTTCGAGGGATTCGTCCAGAACCTCGTCCAACTGGAATTCCGCGTGTTCCATGTGAATCCGGCCGGCGTCGATCTTGGAAAAATCAAGCAATTCGTTGATCAAAGCCAAAAGGGTGCTCGCCGACGCCTTGGCCGAAACCAGGTAATCCCTCTGCTCTTCGGTCAAATCCGTGTCCAAGGCCAGATCGGTCATGCCCATGACCCCCGTCAGGGGGGTTCGGATTTCGTGGCTGATGTTGGCCAGGAATTCCCCTTTGGCCTGATTGGCC
>JAGVGV010000142.1 GCA_020056895.1 Deltaproteobacteria bacterium | reverse complement strand
TGTCGAAATCGTTGTACTGATAATCCGTCAGAAAAACTTCGAATCCGCCGAACAGCGGCTTGTCGAACAACCAGGGGTCGTTAAGCGCCAACCGGTATTCGGTGGATTTCCCGCCGAACGTCGCGGCCAGGGTGGCCTGCCGGCCGGTGCCGAAAATGTTGTCCTGGGAAATCTTGATGGTTCCGAATACACTGGTGAACGAACTGTACCCGGCGCCGATGGAGAATTGGCCGGTGGGCTTTTCTTTTACTTGGACCCGAAGGTTGATCTGGTCGTCGGTGCTGCCCTTGGTGTGCTGAATTTCGACGTCGTCGAAATACCCCAACCGCTGGAGGTTGTTGTCCGTTTTTCGCACTTTTTCGGCGGAAAACAGCTCCCGCTCGGCGATTTTGACGTTCCGGCGGATGACCTTGTCCTTGGTTTTATCGTTCCCCGAGATGGTGATACGTTCAATCCAGACCTGCTGGTTTTTAACGATATCGTAATTGATATCCACCGTCAGGTCGCTTTCGTTTTCGGTAAACCGGGGCCGGACCTCGTTGTAGAAATACCCTTCGTCCGCGTAAAGCTTTCGCAACGTGAATACATCGGTTCGGACAATTTCCCGGTTGTAGATTTTTTCTTCGGTGATCCTGAGTTTTTTGATCAATTGTTCGCGGGGCTGCAAAAGATCGCCGATAACGTCGACCTTGCCCACCCGGAACTGAGGTCCTTCATCCACCGTGATGGTGATGCGGATTTTTTCATCGAATTCCGGTTCTTCTTCGTCCCCGGTCTCCACCGGAATCCTGTCCACCGTCACCTTGGGTTCACCCACTTGGGCCCGCAGGTATCCATTATTCATATAGAACGAAGTCAACCGCGAAACGTCTTCTTTCAAGACGTCCATTTTCAGAATACCCGCGTCGGTCAACCAGGAAAGAAAATAGGCGCGATCGGTTTCCATCTCGCTGATGAGCTGCTTGTCGGTGAAGGCGGTATTTCCAACGAATTCGATCTCTTCCACGTAGATACGGGCGCCTTCGTCGATCTTGTACTTGACCGCGACTTTCCGGTCGGACACATCCTGGATTTCGTAGTTGATCTTGGCGCTGAAGTACCCCTTTTCGCGGTAGAATTCCTTCAACCGGTCCACGCTGTCTTTCATCCTGCGGGGGTCCATGATCGAATAGAGGCCATACCCCAGGTTTTCGCGGAGTTCCTCGGCTTCGGCCACATGGTTGCCCGAAAAGGATATCCGGCTGATGCTGGCGTTTTCCTTCACCGTAAAGGTGATGACCTTCCCCCCGGCCGAATCCCGGGATTCGACCTGAACATCCTTGAAAAAACGAAGTTCGTGAATCCGGCGGATATCTTCGGAAAGGAGCGCTTCGGAATAGATTTCACCCGGCTGAGACCGAACCACGCGCAAGACCGCGTCGTTTTCGATCCGTTCGTTGCCCACGATCTTGACTTCGGCGATCCGAGTGCCGCCGGACACTCGTCCGGCCACGCCCTGAGCCACTTTTTCGGTGGCGGCGGCCAGGTTTTCCAGGCCCTCTTCCTGAGCCGTAATCGTGGCCGTGGGCTTGGCGCCCGGTACGTGGACGAGCTTAACGTCCAGGGAGACCTGGCGGCCCACCTTGGTCAGGCTGCCAAAAACCACGTAGTCCAGTTTGGCGCCCCGGCCGATGGCCCGCGCCCGGGTTTCATCCACCTTCTCCGCCGCGTCACGGCCCAAAAGGGCGGCCATTTCCGAAGGGGATGTAACCTGGAGCCCACGACCGGCCAACTGGTTGCCCACCATCTCCTGGACCCCTTGGGAGAGGTACTTAAGATCTTCCTGGCTGTGGACGGCGAAGGGCAAAACCCCCACCCGGCCCGTCTGGGCCTGGGCCAAGGCGGTGGAAAAAAGCAGGGCCGCAAGCCCCAACCAAACGATTTTCTTGAGCATCATCGTTCCTCGACGGTCTGGCCGTCAACCAGCCGAATCTGTCTGGACATCATACGCGCGAGGTCCAGGTTATGCGTTACCACCACCGAGGTCAACCCCTTCTCTTCATTCAGCTCCAAGAGAAGTTCATTTATCTTCTGGCCCGTGCCGCTGTCAAGGTTTCCCGTCGGCTCATCCGCCAAAAGAAGTTCCGGGTCACCCACCAGGGCCCGGGCCACGGCCACCCGTTGCTGTTCGCCTCCGGACAGTTCCCCCACCCGGTGACTCAGCCGCTCGGCCAGCCCAACCCGTTCCAGAATCGCCTCGGCCTTGCTATACGCCTCCCGCCGGTTCCAACGGCCGATCAATAGAGGCATGGCCGCGTTTTCCAAGGCGTTGAACTCGGGAAGCAGGTGATGAAATTGAAACACGAACCCTATTTTTTTATTTCGGATCTGAGCCAGGGCGGTTTCGTCCAGGCCCGAAAGGTCCTCGCCGTCCAACACGATCCGGCCCGACGATGGCCGGTCCAACGTTCCCATGATCTGGAGCAACGTGGACTTGCCCACGCCCGAAGCCCCGACGATGGCCACGGTCTGCCCCGCCCGAATCCGAAGGTTCACTCCCCCCAAGACCTGGACCCGGGACGAACCGGTGTCGTATACCTTTACCAGATCTTCTAGGACGACCATATATTTGTTCTTGCCCACGCGCTTTTGTCCTATTCGTACCGGATCGCTTCCACCGGGTTCAGGCGCGATGCCCGCCAGGCCGGATACAGCGTGGCCGCGAAACAGATCAGCACCGCCGAAATGGAAACCAGCCCCAGGTCCAGGGCCTGGAGTTTCACCGGCAGCCGGTCAAAGAAGTATACCCCCTCGGGCAGCCGAACGGGTTGGTAAAACGTCAACAGCTCGGACAAGGCCAACCCGATCGCCAGGCCGGCCGCCGTGCCCGAAAGACCCAAAAACAATCCTTGGGTCATGAAAATTTTCATCACCAGCCAACGGGTGGCGCCCATGGATTTCAATATGGCGATTTCCTTCGTTTTCTCCATCACCACCATGGTCAGGCTGGAAACGATGTTGAAGGCGGCCACCAGAACCGTAAGGCTTAAGATCAGGAACAGAACCGTTTTTTGAAGCTTGAGGGCGGCGAAAATGTTCCGGTTCATCTGCATCCAGTCCCGGCCCCAGAACCCCGGCCCCAGGTTTTCCAGAAGGGCCTCCCGGACCCGGTCGGCGGCGTATACGTCTTGGACCCGGACTTCCAGGCCGGTCACGTCTTGCCCCAGGTCTAGAAAATCCTGAGCCGGTTCCAGCCCGATGTACGCCAGAGTGGTGTCGTAATCATACAGGCCCGAGCGAACCAGCCCCACCACTCGGAAAACTCGGGACCGGGGCGCGGTTCCGGCGTATTTCGAGTGGCCGCCCGAAGGCGTGACCACCCGAACCCCATCCCCCAGACCCACGCCCAGGGTTTTGGCCAGCTCGGTTCCCAAAATGATGCCGGGCTCGCGGCCGTCGGTCGCCTCGGCCGCCAAGTCCGCCAGCCGGCCCTGAGTTATCATCGGCCCGATGTTCCCGTGCCGCTCGGCCAGGGCGGGGTCCACGCCCCGCAAAACGCCTCCGGCCACGCCCCCCTGACCCGTGAACATCACTTGATGGTAAATAAATGGTTCCACGGACACCACCCCCGTCACCCGTCCAGCCTCGGCCGCGGCGGCCCGGTGGTCCTCCAGGGGCTGGCCGTACCGCATCAACAGGATATGGGGGTTCACGCCCATCACCTTTCGCCGCAGTTCTTCCTGGGAACCGCTCATGACCGCCAAAACCACGGTCAAGGCCGCCACGCCGAGGGCCACACCCACCAGCGAAATCAGGGAAATCAGGGAAATCAGGGCCTGGCGCCGTTTGGCCTTGAGGTACCGCCACCCTATGAAAAATTCCACCGCCATGACGTTATTCGTATCTCAAGGCTTCGACCGGGCTCAACCGGGAAGCCTGCCAGGCCGGGTACAGAGTGGCCAGAAAACAGAGCACAACGGCGCTGATGGTGATGAGCGCCACATCCAGGGCCTCGACCCGGACGGGCAGAGTGGTCACATAGAAGATGGACGGCAGTTCCACCACGCGGTATTCCTTCAGCACGCCGCACAGAGCCAACCCGGAAACCAGCCCGGCCAGAGTGCCGGTCAAGCCCACCAGCAACCCTTGGAATACAAAGATGTTCATCACCATTTTCCGCGTGGCGCCCATGGACATGAACACGGCGATTTCCCTTGTTTTTTCCATCACCACCATGGTCAGGGTGGTCACGATGTTGAAGGTGGCCACCAGCACGGTAAGGCACAAAATAATGAACATGGCGGCCTTTTCCAGCTTCAACGCGGAAAGAAGCCCCAGGTTCATTTCCATCCAGTCCCGGCCTCGGTAGTCCGGTCCCAGCGCGGCCACCACCCGTTCACGGACCTGATCGGCCTGGTACAGATCATCGACCCGAAGTTCCAGGCCAGTCACCGCTTCCCCCAAGTTCATGAATTCCTGAGCCCGGCTCAACGAGACATAAACGTAGCTCGAATCGTATTCATACATTCCCGATTCGAACGTACCCGCCACTTTAAACGTTTGGATCCGAGGCGCCCGGCCGCCCAAGGGGGTTACCCGGCCCAGGGGGGAGATCAGCCGGATCACATCGCCTTTGACCAAGCCCATCTGTTTGGCCATTTCCACGCCCAAAAAAACCGGCGGCGCCTCGCCATCGGCCACCGGAGCGTCCAGGTCGTCCAGTTCACCCCGGCGGATCATTTTTCCCAAATGGCCGTACTGTTTGGTCAATTGAGGGTCCACGCCCCGCAGGACCGCCCCCGAGGCGTTGCCCAGGCCGCTGACCAGAATCTGGCCGTACACGAATGGTTCAGCCGAAATCACGCCGTCCATGGCCGAAACCCGAGGCAGCAGTTCGCGGTACGCGGTCATGGGCTTCTTGTTGCCCAGAATGGTCACGTGGGCGTTCACGCCCAGAATTTTGCTCTTGAGGTCTTCCTCGAACCCGGTCATGACCGCCAGAACCACGATCATGGTCATGACCCCCAACGCCACGCCGGCCAGGGAGATCACCGAGATCAAGGAAATGAAGGTCTGACGGCGTTTGGCTTTCAGGTACCGCCAGCCAATAAGGACCTCAACGGCCAAAGGCGCTCCCTTTACCGTTCCGGACGCTGGTGGGGAAAAAGAATGACATCCTTGATCGACGCCGCATCGACCAGCAGCATGACCACTCGGTCGATACCCACGCCCACGCCGGCGGCCGGCGGCATGCCATACGACAGCGCCCGGATGTAATCCTCGTCCATGAACTGGGCTTCTTCGTCACCGGCTTCGCGTTCGGCCACCTGAGCTTCGAACCGGCCCCGCTGGTCCAGGGGGTCGTTCAGTTCGGAAAAGCCATTGGCGGTTTCGCGGCCGGCGATGAAAAGCTCGAACCGGTCCGTGAGCGTGGGATCGTTGTCGGACCTACGGGCCAGAGGGCTGATGTCGGCGGGATAATGAGTAATAAAGGTGGGGTCCTGCAACTGAGGTTCCACCTTCAGGTCGAACACCTTAGCCAGAATCTTGCCATGGACCTCGTGGCCGGGCATATCCGCGCCCAAAGACCGGCAGTAAGCCAGGGCTTTTTCCCGGTCGGTCAGAATTTCGGCCGGAGCGCCGCCGATGGAGACCAGGGAATCGTGAAACCGCACTCGCCGCCAGGGACGAACCAACGAAACGGACCGTCCCTGGTAATCAAAGGATAGATCACCTCGAACCGCCAAGGCCGCTTCGGCGATCATGCCTTCGGTCAGGTCCATGGCGTCGTGATAATCGGCGTACACCATGTAGAATTCCAGCATGGTGAATTCCGGGTTGTGTTGCGTGGAAATGCCTTCGTTGCGGAAATTGCGGTTCAGTTCAAACACCCGGTTGAAGCCGCCCACCAAAAGCCGCTTGAGATACAGTTCGGGGGCGATCCGTAGGTAGAGCTTCATATCCAGGGCGTTGTGATAGGTTTCGAAAGGCCGGGCCGTGGCGCCGCCTGGGATGGGCTGCATCATGGGGGTTTCGACTTCCATGAAGCCCTGGTCTTCCATGAACCCGCGGATTCGGGAAACCACCCGGGACCGCTGCCGGAACACTTCGCGGGCCTCGTCGTTCATGATGAGGTCCACGTACCGCTGCCGATATTTGAGCTCCACCTTGATTTCGTGGTACTTTTCCGGCAACGGCAACAGCGATTTGCTCACCAGTTCCACATGCTCGGCCATCAGAGTCAGCTCTCCGGTCTTGGTCCGGAAAACTCGGCCCCGAACGCCCATCACGTCGCCGATGTCCAGTTTTTTCAGAAGATCATAGGCTTCAGCGGAAAGATCGTTTTTCCGGCCGTACACCTGAATCCGCCCGGAATGGTCCTTGAGGTCCAGAAAGACGGATTTGCCGTAATCCCGCCGGGCCATGATTCGTCCGGCCAGAACGAACACATCGGTCACCGCCTCCAGTTCCTCGGTGGGCGTCGAGCCGAACCGGGCCTGAAGGTCCGCCACGGAAAAGGTGGGCCGGAAATGATTGGGATATAAACAAAGGCCTTGCTCCGTGAGAGCCTGGGCCTTCTCCTGCCGTTGATCGATGACGCTTTTCTGGACTTCGCTCATATGCCCTTCAGACCATGTCGGTTGGAAAAAGTATCCCCAAACCGGCCGCCGCCCGACCGAT
>JAGVGV010000154.1 GCA_020056895.1 Deltaproteobacteria bacterium | reverse complement strand
GCAACTATTTATGGCGTTGTGTATAATTTGATAATCTTTTCTAGCTTCTTTTTTTAATGCATCAGCTTTAGCTCCAATTTCCTGATTACTCATATAAATAAGCAAATGAACACCATGGAATTTTTGCTTAAGACGTTCGAGCGTTTTTCGGATCTTTGACTGCCAATTTTTTTCAACTGAATATTGTATCATTACTGATGGATCATCTGCTGAATTAAACAATTCAGCATCCCTTCCTCCGTCACCTGACTTCGAATGAAAAGATCTAATTTCATCAAACTCACTAACTAAAAACTGATCACATAGTTGTTCAAATAAGCTCCAGTTTTCGGAATCGAGTCGTTCTAATGCGAATTTAAACCTTTCGAATGCGCCCATAATTAACCCCAATTGCATCGCAACATGATATTGTTAGTAAATATGGAGTACATCTGATCGCTTCCAATTCTTCCTCAGATTACGGATTTAAAATTACAATACACAATGTGTTTGACAACTTCAATACTTTTCTATACTGAGAATAAACATTTTTCTCTTATACAAAAACTGAAAACTCACTAAAAAAAACAGCTCGGTGCCGCGCCGGGTTGTCCACAAAAATCCCGCATTCAATCCCAAGCATCCAGATTTATTGGAATTCCAACTACCTCGCCGCCGCGAGCCTCGGCGCGGCCAAGAGCCGCCGGCTGGGTGCATCCACGATCTCGCGGACGGCCTGGACGATCTGGGCTTCCCCGGGATAATAGGCATCCTCGAGGGTATACCCGGCCGGAGTGGGAAGGTCCGGGCAGGCCACCCGCCGGATCGGGGCCCGAAGCGCATCGAAAGCCTTTTCCGACACCATGGCCGCGATTTCCGCCGGCGCTCCGCCTGTTTTCCAACCCGTATCCGCCAGCACCAGCCGTCCGGTTTTGGCCACGGATTCCAGAATCAGGTCCTCGTCCAGAGGCCTCAGAGTCCGGGGATCGATCACTTCGGCGTCGATCCCATCCTTGGCCAGGGTTTCAGCGGCCTGGTACGCCAGGGTGGCCATGTGGGAAAGGCCCACGATGGTCACGTCGGCCCCAGGCCGGCGGATGATGCCCCGGCCCAAGGGAACCTGATACACCTCTTCGGGCGCCGATCCTATTTGCTTGAAATTATAACGGTGTTCGATGATCAGGACCGGGTTGTCGTCGGCGATGGCCGCCAGCATCAGGCCCTTGGCGTCGAAGGCCGTGGCGGGCATGACCAGCTTGAGACCCGGTACGTGGAAAAAGAGCCCCTGAAGCGCCTGGGAATGCTGGGCCGCCGATCCCCAACCCCGCCCGATGCAGGCCCACAGGACCAGGGGCACGTGGGCCGCGCCGCCGAACATGAAATGCCATTTGGACGCATGGTTGATGAGTTGGTCGCTGGCCAAAAGGAGAAAATCGGGCCGGTTATGAAAATACACGGGCCGCATACCGGCCAACGCCGCCCCCACGGCAATGCCGGTGAGCGCGGTTTCGGCCAGGGGGGTATCGAACACCCGTTCGCCGCCGTATTTGAGGTGGAGGTTCTTGGTGGTTCCGAACATTCCCGAAGGATCGTCCACCCCCTGCCCCATCACGAAGACCCGGGGGTCCAGCGCGAGGGCCTGGTCCAGAGCTTCCCGGGTGGCTTCAGCGTAGGGGATTTTTCGGGGGGACGCCAAGGCGTGGCGGAACCCGGGTTCCTCGGTCTGACATTTGATCCTGGACCAGGGCATGGCCTACTCCTTGTACAGATAGAGCCCCAGGTCCTCGGGCCGAGGCAGGGGCGCGGCCTTGGCCAAAAGAAAGGCCTGGTCGATCTCGCGGTCAATTTCTTGTTCCATGGCGGCCTGGATGGAGGGCGTCAGACGGCCCTCGGCTTCCAGCCTTTGAGCCAGTTCGGCCACCGGGCAATGGTCTATAGCACACTGAATTTCCTCGACCGGCCGGTACCCCAAATGAACATCCGACCCGGCCCCGGCATGGCCTCGCCAGCGGTAGGTCACGCATTCGATAAACGATGGTCCCTCACCCCGACGGGCTCGGTCCGCCGCCTTTTCCGCCGCCGCAAGCACATCGAGCAGTTTGTTGCCGTCCACCTGGGCCGTCAAAAGCTTGTCGGAGGGCGCCTGGTGGAACAGTGACGGTCCGGCCTGCCGCCGGGCAATGGGCGAACAGACGGAATATTGATTATTCTCCAGAACATAAATCACGGGCAACCGCCGCAGCATGGCGAAATTGACGCTTTCGTACAAAACGCCCTCGTCCGCCGCGCCGTCGCCAAAGAAAACCGCCGTGATCCGGCCGTCGCCCTTCATCCGCGAAGCCAAGGCATGGCCTGTGCCAATGGGAATGCCCCCGCCCACGATGGACGACGACCCCAAATGACTCACCTTGGGGTCCACCACGTGCATGGACCCGCCCCGGCCCTTGGAACAGCCGGTTTCGCGGTTGAACAATTCCGCCGTCAGCGCTTCGAGGTCCCCGCCCTTGGCCAGATAATGGCCATGGCTCCGGTGGTTGCTGACCACGTAATCCTCGCGGGTCAGAACCGCCGTTACGCCCACGGCCACCGCTTCCTGCCCCAGGCAAAGGTGGACCGGCGTTTTCATCTGGTCCTCGTGGTACTCGGTTTCGATCCGAAGCTGGTACCTACGGATCCTAAGCATCCGTCGAAAGAGTTCCAGATGGTCCAGGCCGCCCGTAGTTCCCGTCCGAACGGGTTCATCCACCTTGCCCATGGCTTCAGGCCCATCCCGCCTGGGCGGTTTCGGGGAAGAGCTCGGTAAACACTCTTCGTTCCTGGCCGTCCCGGACTTTTTCTTCCGAGGAATAATCCTCTTCGTGGCTGAAATAGATGATCTGGCTGCCGCTGTAATCGAATTTAAACGGCACGTGGATCATGGGCGAAAGAACGGACCGGACGGTTTCGCGCTTTTCCGGCGGCACGAAGAGCACCAGAAAACCGCCCCCGCCGGCGCCGGTGAGCTTGCCGCCCAAGGCCCCGGCCGACCGGGCCGCTTCGTACGCTTCGTCCACCTGGGAATTGGATACCAAGTGGCTGAGGCTCCGCTTGTTGAGCCAGGCTTCGTGCATCAATTCGCCAAAGGCGCGGATGTCGTGACCGGCGCTGAGGATGGAAATGGCCTCGTCCACCATGTCCTTCATGATCCTGAGCTGCCTCCGCCGGGCTTCCACGTCGTTGACATAGCTTTCGGCCACGCTGGCCGCCGTCCGCTTGATGCCGGTATACATTAGCATGAGGTGGTCGTTCAGTTCGGAGACCCGGTCGGCGGAAAGGGTGACGGGCCGGAGGGAAATTTCGCCGCCGGGCATGAAATTTACGTGGTTGAACCCGCCATGGGCCGCGAGCACCTGGTCCTGGCTGCCCACGGTTTCCTTCAACAGGTTCTGTTCGACATGGATGGCCTCGAGGGCCAGGTCCTGCTTGGTGGGCATCCGGCCCACCAGGGCGTACATGGCGTTGAGCAGGCCCACGGTGAAGGACGAACTGGACCCCATGCCGCTCCGGGCCGGCAGATCGCCGTCGTGGTGGATTTCCACCCCCCGGGTGAACCCCAGATGGGTCAGCACGGCGCGGACCGAGGGATGCTGGATTTCATCGATCTTCAGGCAGCTTTCGATCCGCGAATAAACCACCCGGATCCGGTGTTCGAAGAACGGCGGCAGGTACCGGCAGGTCAGATAGCAGTACTTGTCGATGGAGGTGGCCAGGACCGCTCCGCCATGCTTGCGGTACCAGTTCGGATAATCGGTGCCACCGCCGAAAAACGAGATGCGGTAGGGCGTGCGCGAAATGATCATGCCGGTCCTCCTGATCGAATGCTCGGCAAGGGTTTGGGCTCCCTTTTCAATCTTATCGGCTATTGGGGTCGGAATCTGAACCGCTTCCGCCGCCTTCCGGCCGGGCCAGGCGGGCCTCGATCAGCCGGGCCGCGTGGGCCAGGTTGTCGGCCGCCAGGTCTGGCTTTGGATCGGCCGTTTGTTCCGTTTCCCGTCCGTACCCGGTTCGGACCAGGATGGGGACGGCTCCCACGGAGCGCCCCAAGCCCAGATCGGCCGGCTTGTCGCCGATCACGAAGCTTTGGCCGGGGTCAAACCCCAGGTCCCGGGCCGCCTGAAGGACCAGTCCCGCCTTGGGCTTGCGGCAGTCGCAG
>JAGVGV010000223.1 GCA_020056895.1 Deltaproteobacteria bacterium | reverse complement strand
CGGCCAGGACCGTCGACGAGGTGCTGGACTATTACGACGACCGGCTGGACCTGATTATCGACGGCGGCCCTTGTCCCGGCGGGGAACCATCCACGCTGGTGGACGTGAGCATGGGGCGGCCCCGGTTGATCCGCCACGGAACCTTGAGCCTGGATGACATGATGGCCGCCGCGCCGGATATGAGAACGTGACCCACCGGTTCCATCCCCCCGAAAATCTGGTGATTTACGAAGCCGAAGGAGTGTACTCGCCCCCCGGTCCTCCGGACCTGGGCCCCGGGTTTCAGGGCTACTGGGTGGAAGGCGGGTACACGTTTTTCTTTTACGATGCCGGCCCCCACGGCGACGCCGCCTTGCCCGAAGAAGCCGGGGAAGGGCTCCATATCCGGTACGTGCACCGGATGAAATACAGCCAATGGCAGGACGGCGCGGGCATGAAACCCTTTGGCGTCGGCCCGCTGCGGTTCGCCCCGGCCTGGGATCCGGACCCGGGCGAAGGGGTGATCCGAATCGACCCCGGGCTGGCTTTCGGTTTCGGCGGGCACCCCACCACGCGGGCCTGTCTCGAAGCCTTGGTTCGGATCTACCGGCGGGATGTTCCATCCCAAGTCTTGGACCTGGGCGCCGGAACCGGGATTTTGGCTTTGGCGGCGGCGGCCTTGGGCGCCCGGACGGTCCGGGCCGTGGAATACAGCCACTTGGCCTGGGTCACGGCGCGGCGGAACGTGGCCTTGAACCGGCTGGAGCAGGTGATCGAAGTGTACCACGGACTGGCGGAGGACCATGGGGACCAACCCGCCGACCTGGTCTGTTCCAACCTGAACCACGCGGTGCAGAAAAATTTGTTGGCTTCCGGAGGATTTCGGAACCGGCGGCACCTGATTCTATCCGGTTTGTTCCACCACGAGGCCGACGAGTTGAAAGCCGCCCTGACCGGTGAGGGGTACCGGCTGATGGACCAGGTGCGCGATACCCGTTGGGCCACGCTGGTGCTGACCGGGGACCAGGCCCGATCAAGAATTTCCGCGCCCCCGGGATAATGCTTGACTTCCCCAAGCCCCGTCCCTATACCAAAAGGTAGAGCCTCAATTCGGCGGACTTTTAAGGCCGCCATTTCAACACCGGGAACGAAATGACCGTTCATATCGGCACAGAGCCCGCCTATAAAATGCTGCCCCCACCTCCGGGCCTGACCCTCTGAGTTCTTTCCTTTTTGGAAGAACCAGGTAAGGCCGGAACTTGGCGGCCAGTGCGCCCTTGGGCGCGTTGGACCGCGCCGCACCGGTTTTTCCTTTTTTCCCCTTTGTTTGATTCGTCCCCCAATGCCCTACGGGTGTTAGGGGAATGTGGTGCGTTTCGCCGCTCCAAGACCTTTTGAAGGCATTGGGGTGTGGCGGAACGTGCTTTGGAGATCCTATGCGCGAATACCGGTCCATGATTGGACTCTCCGCCGCCGCCCTGTTGATGATGCTGGGCGTGGGCCTGATTGTTTCCTTGTTACCAGGAAGAATCCTGGCGCTCACCGGGTCGCCGGCCCAGGTGGGCCTTTTGGCTTCATCGTATGCCGTCGCCTGTTTGCTGCTTCAGGTGCCGTTCGGCCGGATGGCCGACCGGCTGGGTATGAAACCGCTGTTGGTAGGCGGTTACCTGGTTTGCGCTCTGGCCGGCTGGATTTATTATTTCGCCGCCAGCGCCCTTCCCATTTTCGGCGGTCGAGTGTTGCAAGGGGCCGGAGAGGCGCCGCTTCTGGCGCTGGCTCCGGCGCTTTTGTCGCTCAAACACCCCCGCCTCCGGGGTCTGGCCATCGGCCTCTATTACGCGGCCATCCACGTGGGTCTGGCCGGCGGTCCCCTGCTGGCCCGGCCCTTGGCCCGGGTCTGGTCGGCCGAAGGGCCTTATCTTTTCTATGCTCTTTTGTCCATGGCCGGCGGACTGATCGTCTGGATTCTGGTGGAAGACCAGGACCCGGCCGTCCGGTTGGAAAAAAAGTCCCCCACCTTCCGCGATCTTTTGATCCCGCTCAGCCAACGGGGGCTACGGCCTATTCTGAGCGGCATCGCGCTTCACGGCGCGGGGTACGGCGTGTTCCTGACCACCGTGCCCGCCGCTTTGATCACGGAGAAGGGCTATGGCCAGACGGCCATCAGTTGGTTCTTCGTGCTTTTTTACGGCATGATGAGCGTAACTCAGGTGGTGGGCGGTTCCTGGTCCGACCATTGGAGCCGACGGGGAGTGCTGGTAACGGGGTTCGCCGCCTGGGCCGCGGGCCTGTTCCTGTTCCCTTCGGGGTCGGATATATGGGTGTATGTTTGGCTGGGCCTGGCCAGCGTGGGGTTGGGCCTGTCTTTCAGCACCTCCCTCACCTTCCTTGGCGAACGGACGCCCGAGGAACTCCGGGGGTCGGTTTCCGGAACGTATTACATGCTGTGGGGTCTGGGGCTGTTCCTGGGGCCCATTCTCATGGGTAAACTGGCCGCCGGTTGGGGCTTTCCCCTGGCCTTCCGCCTGATGGCCGGCCTTTTGGCCGTCAATGCCCTGGGGCTGGTTCTGGCCGGCCGCCGGGAAGCCCTGGAACAGGAAGCCTGATTCGGGGCGCTCTTCAAGGGACTCATGCTCCCGGCCTCGCTCCGGCCTGTACCGGAGCGGGGTTCGCTTCCGGGGGTGAGTCCCGGATTCGTCATCGAACGGAGACCAACCGGGCGCCCGCCACGGCCCATCTCCGTCCGGCGTCTTGACAGAATCCCCGAGCATCATATAACTAGGGCTCGATTTCACTTGGTTGGAGGAACCATCACCATGCGGGTCCTGTCGGGTATCCAGCCTTCGGGTACGCTCCATATCGGCAATTATTTCGGCATGATGCGGCCGATGATCCAGAACATGGACAAGGGCGAACTCTATGCTTTTATCGTCAACCT
>JAGVGV010000217.1 GCA_020056895.1 Deltaproteobacteria bacterium | reverse complement strand
CTGGACGCTGGAACCCTGGGCCAAACCGGCTTCCTTCAGGCGGTGGACTTCCTTTTCCAACCGTACCGTGCGGCTTCGGAGCCACAACACCATGCCCAGTAGAAACCCCGTTGTCCCGCCATATAAAAAGCCGAACCCTTCCTCCAGAACCGCGCCCAAAAAAGCGGCGGCGATGGTCAGGACAACGATCAACAGGATCATGGCCTCTCCTTCCAGCCATACGGGAACCAAACCGCCGGTCTCCCGTAGGGGAACGCCTGATAAATCCGTATCCACTGTAATCCAAAAACAACCGCTTTGGCAACGCTTCCGACCTCGGGGTTTCGGGGAAGAGCCCGGCCGGGTTGATATTGGATGGCTTTTGTTAGTACCTCTAATACACCTTTTTTGCATTTCCAGTACAACATCATACCGAAATGGATAAACAAAAATCACATCCAGGAATGATTGGGGATGTTTTGGGGCGGTGGCCGAAAAGCCAAGGTATGGGCCAACCTATTGTTTTTATTGCTGACGGATCGTTTAAAACGTAATTGTGAATATGTTCACTACTCGAGCCCGCCCCATAAACACCATTGACACTCTTTTCTCGCCGGTGTTATCGTTTTGCCGTCTGATACCAACCATTTCCATTGGAGGCACGATCAATGACCCGGGTTGTCAGGTGTGGTCTGACCCAGACCCATTGCGATTTGTCCGGCGACGAACCAGTGGACAAAATCAAGCAGCATATGATTGGCAAACATCTTCAGTTTCTTGAAGACGCCGCCAAACAAAACGTAAAGATTCTTTGCTTTCAGGAATTATTCGTCGGCCCCTATTTCTGCGCCGAACAGAACATCAAGTGGTACGATCTAACCGAACCCGTTCCGAACGGTCCCACCACGCAATTGATGATGGAAGAGGCCAAAAGGCTGGGCATGGTTCTTGTGGTTCCCCTGTACGAGGAAGCCATGACCGGCGTGTATTACAACACCGCCGCCGTCATCGACGCGGATGGCGCTTTTTTGGGCAAATACCGCAAGAATCATATTCCTCATACGCACCCCGGGTTTTGGGAAAAATTCTATTTCAAACCCGGCAATCTGGGATACCCGGTGTTCCAAACCGCCTTTGGCCGGGTGGGGGTGTACATCTGCTACGACCGCCATTTTCCCGAAGGCGCCCGTCTTTTGGGCATGAACGGGGCCGAGATCATTTTCAATCCTTCGGCCACCGTGGCCGGCCTGTCCGAATACCTGTGGAAGCTGGAACAACCCGCCCATGCCGTGGCCAACCAGTTTTTCGTGGGCGCGAACAACCGGGTGGGCCGGGAACAACCCTGGGATATCGGCCACTGGTACGGGTCCAGTTATTTTTGCGATCCCCGGGGAAAAATCCTGGTGGAAGGTTCCCGGGATAACGACGACCTGGTGGTGGCGGACCTGGATTTCGATCTGATCCGTGAAGTGCGGAACGTTTGGCAGTTTTTCCGGGATCGCCGACCCGAAACCTATGGGGACATGGTCAAACTTCTGCCCTAACCTTTTGGCCTGGTTCAGGCCGTGAAAAAATGAGGTCCGACGGTCGGGCGGGGAATGAAAAACCCGGCCGTCGGCCTCCAGCGATTTTCCATCTTTTCCAACATTCCTGAATATTTTATGGAAGGTGGTTTCCGCCATGTCCGGTTCGGTCAACCTGTCGACTGATTATTGCGGTTTCCCACTCATCAATCCTTTTCTGCTGGCTTCGGCGCCGCCCACGGCCAACGCCGAAATCATCGGCCGGGCCTTCGCCGCCGGTTGGGCCGGCGCGGTGACGAAAACCCTGGTGATGGATGCCTCGTCCATCCGCAACGTCCAACCCCGGTTGGCCAGCCTTTCCTGGCCGGGGAAATCCCGCCGGGTGTATGCCCTGGAAAACGTGGAACTGGTCACGGACCGGCTCTTTGAAGACTGGTTGAAGGACATCAACCAGCTCGCCCGGGATTACCCCGACCGTCTGGTCATCGCTTCGGTCATGGACGACGCCAGCCATCCCGACGGCTGGGCCACCCTGGTCAAGAAATGCGTGGACGCCGGGGCCCGGATGATTGAAATCAACATGAGCTGTCCGCACGGGATGCCCGAACGGGGCATGGGCCAGGCCATCGGCCAGGACGCGGACCTGGCGGCCCGGGTGACCGAGTGGTGCGTGAAGGCCGCTTCAGTGCCGGTCATCGCTAAAATGACCCCCAACGTGACGGACGTGGGGCGGATCGCGAAGCGGTGCGTGGAGGCCGGAGCCGCGTCGATTTCGGCCATCAACACCGTATCCACCATCATGGGCGTGGACCTCGAGACCTTTTCCCCCTTGCCCAACATCGGGGGCCAATCCACCCAGGGCGGCATGTCCGGCCGGGCCATCAAGCCCATCGCGCTCCGGGCCGTGGCCCAAACGGCCAAGGCCGTGAACGTGCCCGTTTCCGGCATCGGCGGAATCTACACCTGGGAGGACGCCGCCGAATTCCTGCTTCTGGGCGCCCATAACGTTCAAATCTGCACCGCGGTCATGGTCCAGGGCATGGGCATCATCGGCGACCTGACCAAGGGTTTGGCCGGATACCTGGATCGGAAGGGTTTGGGATCGGTTCGGGACCTGGTGGGCCTGGCCCTTCCCAAGCTGGTGGACCATTACTCCCTGGCCCGGGAAACCAAAAATGCCGCCATCGACCTGGCCTTGTGCATCCAGTGCGGACAATGCGTCGTGGCCTGCCGGGACGGCGGTTTTTCGGCCATCCGCCTGGAAGCGGACAAAACGCCGGTGGTGGACGGGGAAAAATGCGATGGCTGCGGCCTCTGCGCCCAGGTCTGCCCCGTGTGGGGCTGCGTTCAATTGGAAGCCTGAACGATATGGAGCGTGACGACCGGCCCCTTTCCCGGTTTCCATTCGGGAACCAGCCAAGGCGGACGGACCGGATCGACGATCCATTCATCCCCACCCGTTCCATGACAAGGAGGGAAGCCTTGTGGACCTGAAAATCGTTGGCGGAACCGTTGTAACCGACCGGGAAACCTATCCGGCCGAGATCGGCGTGGCCGGCGGCCGGATCGTCCAGATCGCCCAAAAGATCGACGCCGAAGCCGGCCAGACTCTGGACGCGGCGGGCTGCTACGTGATGCCCGGCGGCATCGACATGCACACCCACCTGGACATGCCCTTCGGCGGTACGGTATCGGTGGACGACTTTGAAACCGGCACCCGGGCCGCCGCTTTTGGCGGGACCACATCGGTGATCGATTTCGCCATCCAGGGCAAAGGCCAAAGCCTGACGGACACCGTGAACACCTGGAAAAAGAAGGCCGAAGGCAAGGCCGTTTTCGACTACGGCTTCCACGTGGCCGTCACGGACCTGACCGAAGCGGTTCTGGCTGAACTGCCGGCCATGGTCGCGGCCGGAGTCCCTTCGTTCAAATGCTTCCTGGCGTACAAGGGCGCCCTGATGATCGACGACGGCGCCTTTTTCCGCATCCTGGGCAAAGCCAAGGAATGTGGCGCCCTGGTGATGCTCCACGCCGAAAACGGGGAAATTCTGGACGTTTTGATCAAAAACGCCCTGGCCAAGGGCCAGACCGAACCAAAATACCACGCCCTGACCCGGCCGCCCGAGGCCGAAGGCGAGGCCACCAGTCGGGGCATCGCCATTGCCCATATGGCCGGAGCCCCTCTGTACATCGTCCATCTGACCTGCCGCGAAGCCCTGGCCGAAGTGAAAAGGGCCCGGGACCTGGGCTGGCCGGTATACGCTGAAACCTGCCCCCAATATCTGCTCAAATCCTTCGACAACTACCTGGAACCCGGCTTCGAGGGCGCCAAGTACGTCATGAGCCCTCCCCTCAGGGACAAATCCAACTGGGCCGACCTGTGGACCGGCCTGGTCATGGACGATCTGCAGGTGGTCTCCACCGACCATTGCCCCTTCAACTTCAAGGGCCAAAAGGAAATGGGCCTGAAAAGCTTCGCTCAGATTCCCAACGGCGCCCCGGGCATCGAACACCGGTTGATGCTTTTGTACCAGTTCGGCGTGCGGCAAGGCCGGATCAGTATGAACCGGTTCATGGACCTGGTGTCGGCCGCGCCGGCCCGGCTCTTCGGCCTTTCCCCCCGCAAAGGCGCCGTGGCCGTGGGATCGGACGCGGACCTGGTGCTCTGGGACCCCGAAGCCGCTTGGGAGATCAGCGCTCAAACCCATCACCAAAACGTGGATTATACGCCGTACGAAGGGGTCTCGGGCAAGGGGAAACCCCGGGTGGTGCTTTCGGCCGGCCGGGTGATCGTCCAGGAAGACCGGTTCACCGGCCAACCCGGAACCGGCCGTTTTCTGGAACGTCGTCCCTTTGGCCGTTAGAAAACGGTCTCATGAGCCAATGAACCCGTTAATATAGGATGTACAACAAACGATCAAACTCCGAAAAGGGAGGGCTTATGACCTGAAATCCTCGGGAAAAACCCCAGTGTTTTTGGAAACGAACCATCACTACGCGCCTTTTAATCCGAGAACCTATGAAAAGGGGTTGACCATGCCGGACGAACGGACCATTACGCCCAAGGGGTACGAGGAAAACCCGGACCTTTTACCCGCCCCAAGGAGCCAGCAGACGTATAACGCCCTCACGTTCACGCTGATGATGTTCAGCATGAACACGTGCATTCCCATGTTTTTCCTGGGACCCATCGGGTCCCAACTGGGCCTGGACCTGTGGCAGGCCCTGGTGGGCGCTTTCATCGGCAACCTGGCGGCCGTGATCGTGATGTGGTTCAACGGCCAACCGGGCATCAAGTACGGCGTTTCCTTTCCTGTTCAGCTTAGGGAATCCTTCGGTTTCAAGGGCATCCATCTGCCCATCATCCTTCGCGGCGCGGCGGGCACGGTCTGGTTCGGCGTGGAAGCGTACGCCGGGTCCCTGGCCCTGATGATGATCGTTTTTCACGCCATCGGCACTCCGGCCGAACAGGTCACGCCCATGGCCATCAAGTACCTCTTGATCGCCCTGTTCGTGTACTTGGGTTCCTTCATCGTGGTCATGCGCTTCGGCCTGAAGGGCATTGGCAACATGGCCAATTTCGCCGGCCCGCTGATGCTTCTTTATTTCATCTGGCTGGTGTATTTTCTGGCCACTTCGGAACAGTTCGCGCCCAACATCCCCAAAATGTTCGTGAGCAAAACCGGATACTTCAGCATGGGCTTCCTGATCTACCTGGCGGTCCAGACCAACTGGTGGGCCACGGTGGCGCTGAACGTATCCGACCTTTCCCGGGGCATCAATCCGGACAAACCCCAAGCCTTCCCCATCGGCCTTTTTATCGGTATCGTGATCTGCCAGGTGTTGGGCACCGCGTTGGGGTATTCGGCGGTGGCGTTGACCGGCACCATTTTGCCTCAGGACATCATTTTGAAGTACGCCCCTGGCGGCGCGGCCGTGGTCATCGGCCTGCTGTTCGCTTTCCTGGCGCCCTGGTCCACGGACATCACCGCCAATGCCCCGCCGCTGATCAACATTTTAATGGCCACGCTGAAAATGCGGTGGAAGCTGGCCGTGGTGGTTTCGGCCGTGGTGGCTTTTTTCGCTTCGCCCTGGTGGGCGGTGGAAAACGGACCCACGTACGTCAACTACATCACTACCTGGGCGTCGAACTACGGCATTCTGCTGGGGCCCATCGCCGGCATCATGATCGGCAACTACTGGCTGCTCAGGAACAGCCACTATGACCTGCAGAAGCTTTACACCTATGGCCCGGACGGCTGCTGGTATTCGAACGGCTGGAGCAAGGCCGCGTTGATCTCCCTGGGGCTCACCTGGGTGGCTTGTTACCTGATCGCCTGGCCTACCGGACAGCTTCAGTACGTAAGCGGCGTGCCCTTCCCCGGCGGCGTGACCTGGTACCCGGCCGTCATCCTGTCGCTGGCCTTTTACGTGGGCTTCGCCAAGGTGTTCAAGGAATAGTGTTTCGCCGTTTCGAACTGGTTCGATAACCAAACGATGGGGCGCGGTTCGCCGCGCCCCGATCTTTTTGAGATGAACGAAAAACGGTGCGCCCCTCCGTCAAAAACGACGGCCTTTTCCCCTGTAGGCGTCTTTTGATCGCGATGGGGGATCACGCCGACGCCAGATGAAAAGCTTCCTTTAAATAGCTCTTGATCTCCTGGATCACGCCAAAGGCTTCTTTCAGCGTGCTTCGGTCCAGATCGCTCAGGGCGGCCGGATCGATGAAGTTGTCCGGTTCCTGGGCGTCATCGTACAACGCCTGCTGGTGGATCAGGCGAATCTGCATTTGGAATTCATAGGCCTGGCTGGCCTGAACCTGCATCTCCCGGCTGACGGCGCCGGATTCGCCCAATAATTGCAACCGTTCCAGGGTGTTGGTGGCCTTAACGCCGTGTCTGAGCGACAACAGCCGGGCGAAATCCACCAGGGGGGTCAGGCCTTTGGTCTTGATGTCCAACCGGTTTTTGGACGGGCCGTTTTTTTCCAGCGCGAAGCCCCTAAAAAAGGTGAGCGGCGGGGGCGACGTCAAGGTATCCTTGGCCAGCAGACGGAAAAACACGTCCTGCCCGGCGACGGTCTTGAGCAGGTGGGTTCGGAGCCGGTCGCCCAGGCTCTCATCCCCGTGGCCGGACCGGAAGTCGAAAAATATGGTGGCGTGGAGTACGTCCATGGGCTGGGCGGCTCGGATCCATTGGTCGAAATACCCCTGCCAGGCGGAATAGGGCCGGCGCCAGGTTGGGTTGGACGCCATCACGTCGCCCTTGCACCTTGGGAAGCCGCAGGCCACCAAAGCCTTCACCGCTTCGTCGGCGAAAACCCGGAAATATTCTTCCGCCTCACGGGCCTCGGCTTCGGAATCCGGGTCCCGGTACATCAAACCGTTGTCCTGGTCGGTCCGGAAAGTCTGTTCCCGCCGGCCTTCACTCCCCATCAACAGCCAGCAATAGGGCGCCGGCGGCGGTCCCAGTTTTTCTTCCAGCAACCCCAAAAGCCGGCCCAGAATATAGTCGTTAAGCAACGTGATCATCCGGGTGATGTTGCCGGCCTTGGCCCCTTCGTGAATGAGGCCCCGAACCACCCTGGGGGTCTTGAGGCTCAGGTCGAACAGCGTTTCCAGCCGGCGGGCTTCCACGATTTCGCGGACCAGGGATAACGGGGACGCCCCTTGGGCGACCATCAGGTCGTGTCCGGAAAGGATGCCCACGATTTCATTGTTCTTTTCAAGGGCCAGGTGATGGACTCGGCGGCGCATCATTTCGATGAGCGCATCGAAGCAGACGGTATGCGCCGGGATGGTCTGGATGGGCCAGACCATGATCTTTTCCACCAGCGTGTTTACCGACAACCCCGGCGCCACGACCTTGTTCCGGAGGTCCCGGTCGGTAATGATGCCCACGATCCGCTCGGCCGGGTCGGTCACCAGAAGGCACCCCACCCTTTTTTCCGTCATCAACCCGGCGGCCCGCTGGATGGTTTCGGACCCCGGGATGGTGATGGGCCGGCGGCGGATGATATCCCCCACCTGAACGCTGAACAGATACAGCGAACCTTCGGAATCGAAGGTGGGCCGGGGCCGTTCCAGATGGTCCAGGGCCTTGGAAATATAGCCTTCGGACAGAGCTTTCAGATAATAGTTGGAAATGGGCAGATGGTTTCGGACCAAATCCAGAAAATCCTCCCGGGGCATGAGCAGGCAATCGGTGTCCTCTTCGGCGATCACGTCCAGGTTGGACAGGCTGTTCCGGAGGAGAGCCAGTTGGCCCACGGCTTCGCCCGGCCCCCGCACTTCGTTCAGGGTCACCTTGCCGGCTTCGTCCTTCAAATAAATGCGGATCCGGCCCTGGTGGATCAGCCTCAGGCGGTCCACGGAGGTTTTTCCCCGCTCCAGGATTACCGTTCCCTTGGGGATATGCTCTTCGTCCAGCCGGCCGGCCAGGGCCTGGAGGATGGGTTTGGGGAGGACATCAAACGGCGGCGTATGCTCCAAAAAACGTTGAATGGCCACATGGTTCATTTCCTGGGGTTCCGGGCCGTTGGTCATGGGTTTCCTCGGGGGTCCGTCCTGGTGGGACCCTGATTCCAATTTGAGTACATATTACCATGACCGGGAGGAACAAAGCATGCTTTAGAATCCATCCCCTACGTACAAGAAACCCTTCTCCGCAACATAGGGAAACCATAATATAATTTTTGAAAAAGTGGAAAAAACAGGCGGGATTCCCGGAGCGCGGCCGCGAACCACGCTCCGGGAGAATCGATCGTTTAACGGCCCTTCATTTCCAACAAACTATCAATGACGGTGGGATCGGCCAGGGTGCTGGTATCGCCCAATTCGCCCAGTTCGCCGGAGGCCATTTTCCGCAAGATCCTGCGCATGATCTTGCCGGACCGGGTTTTCGGCAGGCCCGGAGCCCAGTGGATCACGTCCGGGCTGGCGATGGGGCCAATCTGAGTGCGCACATGGCCCACCAGTTCTTTTTTCAGGGCCTCGGTGTATTCCCGCCCCACTTTCAGGGTGACGAAGGCATAAATCCCCTGGCCCTTGATGTCGTGGGGGTATCCCACCACGGCCGCTTCGGCCACGGCGGAATGGCTGACCAGGGCGCTTTCCACTTCGGCGGTGCCCAGGCGGTGGCCGCTGACATTGATAACATCGTCCACCCGGCCGGTGATCCAGTAGTATCCGTCTTCGTCCCGCCGGGCGCCGTCACCGGTGAAGTAGAACCCATCGAACATCGCGAAGTACACCTGTTCGAAGCGTTCGTGGGACCCATACGTGGTGCGGAGCTGTCCCGGCCAAGGGGCCTTGATGACCAGGCGGCCGGTCACGCCGTTGCCTTCCATTTCCTTGCCCTGCTCATCCACGATGCCCGGTTGGACGCCGAAGAAGGGCAAGGTGGCCGATCCGGGCTTGGTGGGGATGGCCCCCGGCAACGGGGTGATGAGAATGCCGCCCGTTTCCGTCTGCCACCAGGTATCCACGATGGGGCAGAGGCCTTCGCCCACCACTTCGTGATACCACCGCCAGGCTTCAGGGTTGATGGGTTCGCCCACGGTGCCCAACAGCCGCAGGGATTTCCGGCTGTGCTTGGTCACGAATTCGTCGCCCATGCGCATGATGGCCCGGATGGCCGTAGGCGCGGTGTAGAAGGTGTTCACCCCCCATTTGTCCACCACGGCCCAGAATCGGCCGGCGTCCGGATACATGGGGATTCCTTCGAACATCAGGGTTTGAGCCCGGTTCAGCAATGGGCCGTACAGGATGTAGCTGTGGCCGGTCACCCAGCCGATGTCCGCCGTGCACCAGTAAATATCGCCTTCGTGGTAGTCGAACACGTATTTGTGCGTCAGCGCGGTATAGACCATGAACCCGCCGGTGGTATGGAGCACGCCCTTGGGCTTGCCCGTGGACCCGGACGTATACAGGATGAAAAGCGGGTCTTCGGCGTCCATCCAGACCGGATCGCAGCCCACCGGCGCCCCGGCCATCAGGTCATGCCACCACTGGTCGCGGCCCTCGACCATGGGACAATCGATGCCCTTGCCTTCGCCCACCCGTTGGACCACCACGCAATGGGGCACCGTCACATCTTCCTTGACCGATCCTTCCAAAGCCGCGTCCGCGATCTGCTTCAGAGTGACGGCCTTGCTGCCGCGATACGTGCCGTCGCTGGTGATCAAAAGGCTGCAACGGGAATCCACGATCCGGTCCTTGAGGGATTCCGCCGAAAACCCGCCGAAGACTACGCTGTGGATGGCGCCGATCCGGGCGCAGGCGAGCATGGCGATGGGCAGTTCGGGGATCATGGGCAGATAAATGG
>JAGVGV010000368.1 GCA_020056895.1 Deltaproteobacteria bacterium | reverse complement strand
TGCCCAAGATCAAGGAGGCCGCGGCTTTGAATCCGGAGGAATAGTTGACCTGTTTCGAGGAATTCAAAGCAAGGCCGACACCCAAGATTGGGCAAAAGAACTTTTTAGAAACAACCCCAAATGGGACCGGCTGTTTTCGCGATTCTTCCTTCACGTAACAAGCGATCGGGGACGAAGCATGACCCAAAGCGTCAAATCAAGGGGCAACGACCACGCGCCGGCCCCCCCGGAGACCGCCCTGCCCGTTTATTCAACCGATCCGGCGGATTTCGACTACATGGCCACGAGCGTGCCCTGCCAGAAAGCCTGCCCGGCGGCAACGAACATCCCGGCCTACATCCGCGCCGTGTACGAAAAGGAATACGGCCGGTCGTACGAAATCAACCGGGCCGCCAACGTGTTTCCCGGGGTTCTGGGCCGGGTCTGCTCGCGCCCCTGCGAAGACGCCTGCCGCCACGGCCAGGCCGAACTGGGGGAATCGGTGGCCATTTGCCACCTGAAGCGGGCCGCGGCCGACCTTAAGGAACCCGGCCATCCCTTCCTGGAAACCCTTTTTTCCAGCCTTGGAAAAAGCGTGGCGGTGATCGGCGCCGGTCCGGCCGGCCTGGCCTCCGCCCGGGATCTGGCGACTCTAGGGTTTCGCGTCACCATCCTGGAAGCCCTAGACCTTCCCGGCGGCATGCTTCGGTACGGTATTCCCGAATTCCGGCTCCCCCGGGACCTTTTGGACGAAGAAATCGGCCAGGTGCTCCGGCTGGGCATCGATGTTCAGTACGGCGTCCGAGTGGGCCGGGACGTGACCATCGAAGGCCTGTTGGACCGGTACGACGCCGTGCTGGCCGCCGCGGGCTGTTATCGGCCTAGCCGTTTGGACGTGGAAGGGGAGAACCTGACCGGAGTATTGACCGGCCTCGATTTCATGATGGCGGTCAACGCCGGCCATCCCATGGAAGTGGGCCGAAAGGTGCTGGTCATCGGCGCCGGGTTCACCGCCTTCGATTGCGCCCGGTCCGCGCTCCGGCTGGGGGCCGAGGATGTTCGGATCTGCCTTAGAAGGACCGAAGCGGATCTGCGGGTGACTCGGGAAGAGGTTCACGAAGCCAAAAAGGAAGGAATCCTTATCGAAAGCCTGATGGTCGCCCGGCGGATCGAAGGTCCCGACCAGGCCCGAGGCGTTTGGTTCGCCCGGTCCCGGATCGTGCCCCAGGGCCCCGGCCGGCGGGCGAAGATCGAACCCATCGAAGGCGGGGACTTCCTTTTGGCCGCCGATACCGTGATCAACGCCACCGGGCAGACGCCGGACATCATCCCCTGGGAAAAGGACGGCGCGACCTCGATCGCCGATCCCGGCCGCCCCTTCGCCTCCCGCCATCCCAGGCTGTACCTGGCCGGCGATTACCAGACCGGGCCGACTACGGTCATCGAAGCCGTTGCCGGCGGACGCCGGGCCGCCCAGGTGATCGCCCGGGACCTGACGGGCCGCGTTTTTCTGGAAGACCAGGTGCGGGCCGAAGAAGCCCGTGTGACCGACCGCAGCCGCGTATGGGATTTCATCCCCCGCCAGAGCATGCCGGCCGTTGAAGCGGTTCCGGACCGGCTGGCCGGCATGGCCGTGGAAGTGGAAACCGGCCTGACGCCGGACTTGGCCCACGAGGAAGCCAAGCGCTGCTACCTGTGCTATCTCCACTACGAAATCGACATGGACCGGTGCATCTATTGCCGGTACTGCATCGACGTGGCGCCCCGGGACTGCATCCGGATGGTGGAAGCCATACGGCTCAATGACCACGGCGGCGTGGATGGGTACGCGGAAACCACGGACTGGAAACGAGTGGCGGCGGTGGTCATCGACAACGGCCGCTGCATCCGCTGCGGAGAATGCCTTCGGGTTTGCCCTGTGGGCTGCATCACCGTCAGCCGGGTCGAACGGGTCCAGCGCTTCGCCCTGGGTGGAGGTGAATGATGTCGGCTCCGAAATTCATCATCATCGGCAATGGCCCGGCCGGTTTGGAAGCCGCGATCACGCTGAAGGAAAAAGCGCCCGACGCCCGGCTGACCATCATCAGCCGCGATCCCCACGAATCGTACCGGCCCAAGCTGCTGCCCGACTATATCGCCGGCCAAATCGACCGATCCGCTTTAATGGCCCGACCCTTTTCCTGGTACGATCAGATCGGCGCCCGGCTGCGGGTGGGCCAAACCGCCGTCCGGTTGGACCTCCATGCCCGGGAAGTACTTCTGGATCATCATGAACGACTGGCCTTCGACGGGCTGATTCTGGCCGTGGGCGGCCAACCCCGGATTCCGGAGCCCTATTGGGTGTTCCGGGACCTGATGCTTCCCCTCAAAACCATGGCCGACGCCGACCAATGGATCGACCGGCTCAAAGACGTGGACGACGTTTTGATCGTGGGCGGCGACTTGACCGGTTTCGCCGTGGTCCGGGCGCTTTTGGCCCTTAACAAAAAGGTTCGTTTCGTCTTCGGCGAAGAAGCCCTGTGGCCCACCCGGCCTACGCCGGAAATCTTCCGCCAGGCGGCCGACCGGCTCATCCGGCGAGGCGTCGAAGTGGTTCCGGGAAAACTCAGAAGGATCGTTCGGGAAACCGATGGCGCCCTGGCCGTGACCACCACCGAAGCCCAAACGTCCGCCGGCCTGGTGGGCGCCTTTTTCGGCCTGGCGCCGGACGTGGCCTTTCTGGCCGAGTCCGGGTTGGCCATCGAACGGGGTGTTCTGGTGGACGAACACCTTTACGCCGGGTTCCCGGGAGTGTATGCCGCCGGCGACTGCGCCCAGGTGTACCATCCCCAGATTCGGGATTATTGGGTGTCCATCGGATACGAGAACGCCCGAGCCCTGGGCCGGATCGCCGCCCTCAACCTGGCCGGCGGCCTGGAACGAGTGAACGTGGCGGCGGAAAGTATTTTCGACGACGACGGCATCCGGGTCAACACGTCGTGGTGGATGGAGTTTGGATCATGAACCGGATCGATCTGACCATTGAAATCTGCGGCCTTTCCGGCGACGGCACCATCGCCGCCGGCGGATTGCTGAACGAGGCCATGAGCCGGGCCGGCTTTTCCGCCCTGGCTTTCGATTCCTACCCGGCGGAAATCCGGGGGTTCGGCCGGTGCGTTACCCGGAGCCGGTTCGGGTTCGACCGCCAGATCGCCCTGGAAAACCAAACGAACCTCCTGATCTCCCTGGACGACGAACAATCCCTGTCCCGCCTGCCCTTTTTGGCGGCGGACGCGGTGGTGCTCTTCGACAACCATCCCCCCAGCCCGGTGGCGGAAGGCAAATCCATCGCCGGCCATGCGCGGCCCGCCATGAGCCTGTTCGGGGCCCCCTTCCGGGACCTGGCGGCGGCCGCGTCCGGATCGGCCAAGGGCCGGAACCTGGCCGCCCTGGGGGTTCTGGCCGGCCTCCTGAACCTTCCGGTCGACGCCTTCAGGGAACGCATTGGCAAAAAATTCAAATCCAAGGGCGAAAAAGTGGCCGCGGGGAACATCCGGTCCTTCGACGCGGGGCTCGAATACGTTCTCAAAACCTACCCCGACCGTCTGAGGCCCCTGCCCGTCCCCGCCGCCCCGGCCGGTCAGGCCGAAAAAGTGCTCTGGTCCGGCAACGTGGCCATTGGCGAAGGAGCCCTGGCCGCCGGCCTGAAGAATTATTTCGGGTACCCCATCACTCCGGCCACGCCCATCATGGAATACCTGGCGGCGCGGCTCCCGGCCAAAGGCGGCCGTGTACTTCAGGTTGAGGATGAAATATCCGCCATCGGCGCGGTGCTGGGCAGTTTTTATACCGGCGCCCGAGCCATGACCGCCACCAGCGGCCCCGGCTTCGCCCTCATGACCGAGCTGATTACTCAGGCCGTGTCGGCCGAAAGCCCGGCCGTGATCGTGGACGCTCAGCGAGGTGGACCGTCCACGGGCCTGCCCACCAAGACCGAACAATCGGACCTGTTGGCGGCGGTGTTCGGCGGACCCGGAGACACTCCCCGGATCGTCATCGCCCCCACGGACGTGACCGAGTGCTACCACCTGACCGCCCGAGCCTTTCCGCTGGCCGAAAAGTACCAAACTCCGGTCATCGTGCTCACGGATTTTTATCTGGACAACCGGGTGGAGAACATCGAGCGGCCCTCCATTTCGGCCGACGCCGTAGCCGACGCCCTGTTAAAACCGGCGCCCGATCAAGCCGGTTCGTACCATCGGTATCAAGTGACGCCTTCGGGGATTTCGCCCCGAGCCCTCCCCGGAACTCCGGGCTTCCAGCACAACATCACCGGCCTGGAACACGATGAACGGGGGGTCCCCGACTTTTCCCCCGGCAACCACCAGAAAATGAGCGATAAAAGGGACCGGAAAATCCAAGGCGCCCTGGCCGATCTGGACCCGCCGGAAGAATACGGCGATCCGGGGCCGTTGGACGTGGGCGTAGTGGCCTGGGGATCGACCTTCGGATCGGCTCTGGACGCCGTCCAATCCGCCCGGGACCAGGGTTTGAAAGTGGGATGCCTCAAGATCACCGCTCTTTTCCCCTACCACGAAGACCGCATCCAGGCCTTCATGGACCGATCGAAAACCATCCTGATCCCCGAACTGAACCACTCGGGCCAGCTCAACACGCTCATCGGCCATCTGGGGCGGGGCCGGATCGTCCGGCTGAACCAGTCCACCGGGATTCCCTTATATCCCTCGACCATCCTTGGCAAAATCCATGAACTGATTGGGGAGGACCGGTCATGAAGACCCCCGCCCGCCGCTTGGCCGAAAAGGTCCAAAGCATCCAGGAGTCCAACGTTTTTAATATTCGCAGCGGCGAACTGCCCACATGGTGCCCGGGCTGCGGGTATTTCGGCATCCATTTCGGCATCAACAATGCTTTACAGCGGCTGGGACTGGACCATCACCAGGTGGTCATCGTGTCCGGCATCGGCTGCGCAGGCCGGTATCCCTTTTTCTCCAACACCTATGGCCATCACACGGTGCATGGCCGGTCCCTGCCCGTGGCCCAGGGCGTCAAACTGGGCAACCCCAACCTGACCGTTCTGGCCGTGGGCGGCGACGGGGACGGCCTGGGCATTGGCGGCGGCCATTTTCCCCACGCGGCCCGCCGAAATTTCGATATCAATTATGTTCTGTTCGACAACTCGATCTATGGCCTGACCAAGGGCCAGCCCTCGCCCAGCACGCCCAAGGGGTTCAAAACCAAGGCCTCGCCCGAAGGCACCGTGGACCAGCCCCTCAACGCCACGCTATTGGCCCTTTCGTACGGGGCCACCTTCGTGGCCCGGCTGTTCGCCGGAGACCCTGAAGGGATCACCACGGCGTTGATGGCCGGAATCAGGCACAAGGGCTTTTCGTTTTTTCACGTGTACACTTCGTGCGTAACCTTCGACAAACAGTTTAAAACCTGGAACAACCTGACCAACCGGGTCCGGCCTCTGCCCGCCGGTTACGACCCCGCGGACCGCCGCCGGGCCATTGAACGGGTTCTGGTGGATGACGACAGCCTGGGAATTTTCTACCAGGAACCGCCCAAGGGAAAGGAATAACCCCGGGTCCCCCATTCCGATGATCCGGCCGGAGCCCGTTCCGATCGGATCATCGGTCTTTTGTGTACGTAGACGCCCAAGTCCCCGCTCCACGCCGCCCCCCTGGACGACAACCAAACACCCTGGGGTCCTTGACAATTTCCTCCAAAAGGGCAATCC
This sequence comes from Deltaproteobacteria bacterium, assembly GCA_020056895.1. Classification (GTDB taxonomy): domain Bacteria; phylum Desulfobacterota; class Desulfarculia; order Adiutricales; family JAGVGV01; genus JAGVGV01. The sequence goes on along the minus strand of JAGVGV010000368.1, from coordinate 356 downwards.
TCTACATACCATCACAACCGTGCCGCCGAACCGCCCGTCCCCCTGGAGCCGGGCGGCTTCATCCTTTTCAAGGCCTTCCAGGGGGCCGATTCACCGGAGCCGGCGTTATGCCCACGGAAGCGGGTCCGCGGGATCCTCTCCTCCTTCTCATGCATCCCGGCCAGGCCGGCCGGTGGGAAAAGCCCCTCGCCCGCCTGGGCTATGCCCCTCGGTGGATGGACCCGGAAGCGCCCAACGCGGCCCCGGAAGCGGCCCGGACCGGCGTTTCCCTGATTCTCCTGGGCCTGTATCCATCCCGCCCCGAACCCTTTTTCCGGCTGGCCCATGAACTGCTTCAAACCCCTTCGGCGCCCGTG
>JAGVGV010000401.1 GCA_020056895.1 Deltaproteobacteria bacterium | reverse complement strand
TCCTTGATCTTGGGCAAAATCCCGTTTTTGGAAACAGCCCCCTAAAACGCATTCGTTCCGCGCAAGCTGAGAGCTGAGTGCTGACAGCCCGATCGGCGAAGCCCACCCCGCTTAAAACGGAATCCAAACTCCGCGAATACCCTCCGAGACGGAACGGCGACCCCGATGTTCCCTCTTTTCTTTCAAAATGGTATATAGTTCCGGAACGCGGCGGAGATGGATTTCCCCAACTCTGGACCGTTTTAGTCCGGCTTGGCCGTCCGGTAAGGGGCTCCCTATCGGCTTCGGAACCGGATGCCGTCCCGCCCATTCCCAAGAATTCGCGATAAAGGAGGTTGACCGGCCCGGTCCGCCCTGACCGTCAACGACGCCGGACCCAAACCCATGCCCACATCCCCTTTGTTCCTAGACCAAGCCGCTGAATTTTTGGCTTCGGTCAAATTGGCCTTGTTTCTCCTGCTGGTTCTGGCCCTGGACGCCGTGGCCGGAACCATTATCCCGCAAAACCTCATGCCCGAGGAATACATCCACGGGTACGGCCCCCGGCTGTACACCTTTTTCGCCTACCTGGATCTGACCAACATGTATCAGTCCTGGTGGTTCCGGCTGCTTCTGGGGTTCCTGGTCATCAATCTGGTGTTCTGTTCGGCCAAACGGCTGCCGGCCAGCATGAAACTGGCCCGGCCGGTGGACCCGAACCGGGTGACCGTGGAATTTTTGAAAAAACAAGCCTTCAGCCAAACTATGGACCTGCCGGGGAGCCCGGATGAACTCCGGGAACGGGCCCTTCAGGCTTTCCAAAAGGTATTTACCCGGCCCAAGGACCACAAGACCGGCTGGGGAACGCTTTTGTACGCCGACCGGGGAGCCTTTTCACGGTTTGGAGCGTATCTGGTCCATATCAGCCTTTTGTTGTTGATCGCCGGCGGAGTTATTGGCGGGTTGTTCGGGTATACGGGCCAGGTGCAGATTCACGAAGGCGAATCCGTGAACCAGGTGGTCAGCTTCCGGCCGTCCGGCGTGGTTTCGTTGCCCTTCGCGCTTCGCTTGGACAAGTTTAACGTCCATTTCTATTCGGACGGCACGCCCAGCGAATACCAAAGCCTGATCACGGTGTTGGAAAACGGTCGGGAAGCGGCCAAGGCCGACGTTCGGGTGAATCACCCCCTCACATACGGCGGCGTCACCTTTTATCAATCCTCGTATGGCCAGACCCCCGGCGGCGCGGTGGGACTGGCGGCGAAAAAGGCCGGGGACCCCACGGCCAGGGAACTGAAACTGGTTCCGGATCAACCCGTGGTTCTGCCGGATGGGTCCGGATCGGTCATGCTTCTGGACCTGGCCGACAACATGATGAATTCCGGTCCCGCCGCCCGGATTTTGATCCGCCCCTCCACGGGCGGCCAGGCCTTTACCGATTGGGCCTTCGAGAAACGGCCGGGGTTTTTGCCTGGGCCCAAAGGGGATTGGACTTTTGAACTGAAGGACTATCAAAAGCAGTACTGGACCGGCCTCCAGGCCAGCCGCGATCCCGGAACGCCGCTGATCTACCTGGGGTGCCTGCTGATGCTGGTCGGTTTCCTGGTGGCTTTCTTTTTTTCGCACCAGAAACTCTATATCGGCCTCATGGCCAAGGGTAAAAAAACCCAAATCCTGGTGGCCGGGTCCGCGCACCGGAACGCGGGCGGCTTCCAGATCAAGTTCGAGCGATTGGCGGAGGACATCCGCCGGGTTATGGCGGGAGACAAATCATGACCGGCACCTTCAACAGTTCCCTGCTTTTGAGCGGAACCACGTTCGCCTACTTCGGGGCGGCGCTGGCGTACCTGTTCCTTCTGGTCTTTAAAAAGGAATTTTTCGGCCGGGCCGGAACGGCCATCACTCTGGCCACCGTCATTGTTCACCTGGGAGCCATCATCTGGCGGTGGGTGGAATCCTACCAACTGGGCTTCGGCCACGCCCCTTTTTCCAATCTGTTTGAATCCTTGATCTTCTTTTCCTGGACCATCGCCGTGGTCTATCTGATCATCGAACGGGTGTACAAGCACCAATCCATCGGCGCCTTCGTGCTGCCCCTGGCTTTTCTGGCCATGGCCTACGCGGGTCTTCAGCCCAAGGAAATCCGGCCTCTGCTGCCGGCCCTCAAATCCAACTGGCTGATCGCCCACGTCATCACCTGTTTCATCGGGTATGCCGGCTTTGCCCTGGCGGCCGGGCTGGGTCTGATGTATCTTTTGAAAACGGCGGGCGGTTCCACCGGGGACAAGCCGGGCCTTTTGCCGTCCCCCAGGGTGCTGGACAACCTGATCTACCAGAACGTGGTGATCGGGTTTCTGTTGCTTTCGGCCGGGATCATCACCGGAGCCATCTGGGCGGATCAGGCCTGGGGGACGTACTGGTCCTGGGACCCCAAGGAAACCTGGTCGCTCATCACTTGGTTCGTTTACGCCGCCATTCTCCACGCCCGGATGGTCCGGGGGTGGCAGGGGAAACGGATCGCGGTTCTGGCCATCGTGGGTTTTGGGTGCGTGCTCTTCACCTATTTCGGCGTGAACTTTCTGCTGAGCGGGCTGCACTCGTACGCCACGGGGAAATAGCCAGGAAAGGGTTTACTTTCCTTTCAAACGGATAGCTGGCAGCTGATCGCTGACGGCTGTTTTGAAAAATCGGGCGGGTGGACGTAGCCCACGTCTTTTGGATGGGGGCGCCCAAAACGGAACGGGTACCAAGGGGAGGTGCTTGAATGCGGGGATTAAAAAGCTTTGTGGGGCGGTTTATGGCGCTCCTGCTGGGGCTGGGGTTGCTGGCCGGGCTGGCGGCGGAACCGGTCCGGGCCGGGGACCTGGACATCACCATCAGCCAGGACGCCATG
>JAGVGV010000596.1 GCA_020056895.1 Deltaproteobacteria bacterium | reverse complement strand
CGAACTTGGCCGGTTTTTGGCCACCACGCCTGCTCCGCATCAAAACCTTGTTCAAGCCATTGAAATGGGCCAAAAAGGCTTGGAACTATCTGAACGAAAAACGGATGCTTTGGAAGCCTTGGCCATCGCCTATGGAGCCGCGGGCCGGTTCGATGAGGCCAAAACCTTGATGAACGAAGCCATCGAAAAAGCCAAGGCCGGAGGATTCATGGGCGCCGCTGAACGGCTCGGGGAAACTCTGGCTCAAATCGAGGAAAAGGCAAAAACCGCCAAAGCCTCGGCGAATTGAATTCGAATCACCGGCTCCGGACGGGCGGGGTCACCTCCGGAGCCGGGCGTTTGGTATTATCGAAGAGCAGGTTTACGCTTTTTCCTCTCCTTCCGGTTCGTAGATCAGAATATCCCCCGGTTGGCAGGACAGGCGGCGGCAGATGGCCTCGAGGGTCCCCAGGCGGATCGCCCGGGCCTTGCCCGTTTTCAGGATCGACAGGTTTTGCGGAGTGATCCCGACGGCCTCGGCCAGTTCCTTGGACGACACCTTCCTTTTCGCCAGCATCACGTCCAGATTCACTATGATGGTCATCTTATTACACCGTCAAGGCCTGGTCTTCCTGAAGTTTCCGGCCCTCGTCCATGATCCATGAAATCAAAAACACCACCAACGCCGTCATCGCCTTGCCGATGGGATCCCCGCTCAGGCCCAGAGTAATCATATGCTGGCCGGCGGGATTGTTCATCGTCAACACCAGAGTGACCAGAGCCCCGTGGAACGGCTGGACGATCGCGCCGATCAGCAGGAACGCGCCCACCCGGCGCAGGCAGCCCACGCTTTCGATCGTGAAAATGGCGCCCTGCTGGTACAGCCCGAAAAGCCGGGCCAGGTACCAAAACAAAGCCATTTGAAGCCCCGCCGGCGCCAACGTGACCAGCAGCCCCAACCCTTTCATCCCCCCCGTGATCGGCCCTAACACTGGAATGTTCGGGGGGATCGACCCCATCAGGCTCAAGGACGTCCCCCCATCCTTGGCCAGCCAATGGTCCAGAAACAGCCAAACCACGCAGGCGGCCAGGGGCGGAACGGCCATCATCCCCGTAAAAAGCCATTTCAACGATCCACTGATTCTTTTAATCCGATTCAAACCCATATCGATTCTCCTTTCGTTGACCTTGGACGGGAGGATAATCGGCCGCTGGCTGGGTGTCAAGCAAAAATGATCGACTAACAATCATAAATGGCTGTAATCCGGCCATCGTCTTTAGCCGGATGAACCGGTCTTTGCGAAACCACGCCGGTTCTGGTACCATTCAGAAGGAAGGCGGCCGCGCTCAGGTTCTTGCCAACTGGAAGATGTTTCCGCCGCCTGGTTTTTTTTTCGTCCCCGATCGGCCCCCACCGGGCCGGGAAAAGGCGGATTCAGACGAAAGGGGAATCGTCCGATGTTCGAAATCCTTCATGAACTCCATATCGAAACCACGCCCGAAAAGACGTTCCGGGCGTTGACCGAAGAATCCGGCCTGGCCGGCTGGTGGACGCTGGACGCCCACGCCGATCCCGTGGCCGGGACCGCCGCCCGGTTCGGTTTTTCCAAACGAACCGTAGTGTTTACCATGATGATCGACAAGCTGGAAAAGGACCGCCTGGTCCAATGGCACTGCCTGGACGGCCCCCCGGAATGGGCGGATACCTGGTTGTCGTTCACCCTGGAACCCCATGGCCAGGGCACGAAGCTCCGGTTCCGCCATTGGGGCTGGAAATCCACGGACGGCATATTCGCCCGGTGCAGTTTTGACTGGGCGCGGTATCTGATCAGTCTGAAGGAATATCTTTGTTCGGGCCGGGGCACGCCGCACCTGGGGTAGGGGGGTCCGGCTCGTTTCGCGGGGCGGAGGCATCGGCGGGGGCGGCTGATGGTTCGGGATCGGCGCCCTGTTCTTTGAGGGTAAATTGTTTCAGTCGGCGGTTCATTTCGTTCAGCTTCCTCAGCCGACGAAACACGTCATCAGCCGTTTTCATGTTCCAGCCTTTCGATGTCCGCCTGATCCTGCTTCGAATTGCGTAATTTTTTCAGGCGGATCAAATCCCCCTTCCGGGCCGCGCGGACGGGGCCTTCGGCCGATTTGGCCACCACGGCCCCAAGGCCGCTCCCCCCACCAGGGCGCACCTCGCCCCCTCGTTTTCCAACCTCCGGGTTAAATGGATGAATTCATCAAACAGGTTCATGACTTCCGTGCCGCGCTTCCTGGGATGAATTCATTTTATCATCAGGGAACAGGGGAGCGCCGGACGCATCGGCGGCCCCCCCTCCTTCCTTATTATTATTTCATCCGCCGGAAAAATTCCGGCAGTTCGTTGGGATTGTTGGGCGGACAGAGGGCCACCAGTTTCCGGGCGTCGTCCGGCCTCAAGGGCCATTTATCCGGCTTCATATCCGCCATATGCTTCGTGCATTTGTTGGCGTAGCACCCGCCCGTGGCGGGCCGGCAAAAGTGGCGGCTGGTTTCCTCCCAGATGTCCGCCACCGGCTTTTCCTTCAGGTTGCCGAAGGAAAGCATGGTGAAGTCGCAGGGGCACAGGTTGCCTTCGGCATCCACGAACAGGTAGTTGAAACCCGCGCAACAGCCGTAAAAACGGTCGTTTTCGAAAAAGTCGTAGGCGAACACCCCCGGATACCCCGGCGTGCGGACCAGAAACCGCTGGATGTCCTCGATGGTCCGGACGTTTTCAGGGCTCAGCTTTTGGTCCGGCCGGTCGGTCAAATGGCCGGACAGGATGGGCGACGTGAGCCGGAGATCGTTGACGCCCAGGTCCCGGAAAAAGTCCAGCACCTTGAAGATTTCGTCCCGGTTCGAAACCAGCCGCCGGTCCGGCACGAAGGACACGGCCACGTAAAAGCCTTCGTCCTGGAACATCCGGATGGCGGCCAACGCCTGGTCGAACATTCCGGGCACGCCCCGGCCCCGGTCGTGGATTTCAGAATCGTAATGGTCCAGGCTGACCACGGGAATGCCCAGTCCGGCCTTTTTAAGGTTGCGGACTCGATCCGGAGTCAACCGGAACCCGGTGGTGAACATGAGGGGCATGGAATCGGGACCAATGGACGCGATGATGTCTTCGAGATCGTCCCGAAGAAGCGGTTCCCCGCCGGTCAGCCCGATCACCGCCGAACCCAAGGCCTGGACGGACCGGATGGCGGCCTGGAGATCGGCCAGGGAGAGTTCGTCCTTTTTGGACCGGTCGGCGAAGGAGCAATGCCAGCACCGGCAGGGGCAGCGGGCGGTGACGGCGAAATTGGTGACCAGCGGCGTGGGACGGCCGGCGGCCACGGCCCGAAGCCCATTCAAAAACCGGTCATACGCCGGAGATGGATAATAGGGCGTGAAGGTATTGGTATAAATCCGGCCGTCTAGTTCGGTCATTTTGCTTTCGCGGCCCACATAATTGAGGGCCAGCTTCCGCCGTAGCCCCAGTCCTTTGAGGGCTTCGTGGCGGCCCATCCGCAGGGTGGCCATCAATCGTTTGAGTCCGTAAAGTTGCGTGCCGTTCATGAAGTGTCACCTTTCGTGGTCGATATGAGGTAACGGATCGTTAATTCATACTATAAGTGAACCATCCGGTCAGGGGCCGGACATTTCCCTTTTCCAAGGCCTGAACCAGGAACATTTCCCGGGACCCCTGCCGTTGTCCGGGGCCGAAAGTGATCCGGCCCAGAATGCCTTTGAAGGTTTTCAGGCTTTCCAGGCTTCGGACCAGCCGGGCCCGGTTCGGTTCCGGCCCGGCCCGCCGGAGGGCTTCCAGGGTGACTTCGCCCACACCGAAACCCGAACAGAAAAAGGGGCTCCACCGTTCGCCTCGGGCCGCCAGCCGCTGAAAGGCGTTACGGTACGAAGCCATCAGCGGCGAAGCATCGTCCGGGGCTTCCTGAGTGGAGGCGAAGACCACCCCGGTCCAGGCGCCGCCGGTAAGCCGATCCATCAGGGGGGCGTCGGCCAAACCCTGCCCGGCCAGGAACACGGTGTCCAGCGGTTCGGCCGAATCCAGCCGGGTCAACCGGGGCAGGGTTTTTATCAGGCCGGCGGCCTGAACAGGGGATACCCAAAGGGCCACGGCGTCGGGCTTGGCTTCCATCAGTTCGATCAATTGGTTTTTCACGTCGGTGCTTCCCGGCGGCAGGGCCAAGGCCCCGGCCAGTTCCAATTGATACCGTTTGGCCTGGAACCGCACGCCTTCCAGGCCCGCCCGGCCGTATTCGTCGTCGCTGTACAGGCAGGCCACCCGGTTCCGGTTCAAATAGTCGATGGAATACTGAACCAGAGCCGCGGCCTCTTCGGTGGTGGGCGGCGTGATGGCGAAGACCAGCGGCCGAGGCGGCTGGGCGTACTGAGGCAACCCGCCCACCGGGCCGATCCAGGGAATCCCCCGTCGAGCCAAAGGCTCGAACGCGGCCAGATTGGATACCGGACCCACGCCGGCCACCATGGCCAGCACCCCATAATGATCGGCCAGAACACGGATTCCTTCCATGGTCCATTCCGCGTCGTCCCGTCCGTCGAAGGAAAGAAGCTGGATCGTCCGGCCGCCCAGGCCGCCCTGAAGGTTGATGGCCTTGAAATAGGTGGCCAGCCCGCGCGTAAGGGCTCCGTGGGGCGCCCAGGGGCCGCTTCGAGGCGCCCAGGTGCCCAGCGTTATCCGGTCCGGGGCCAGGCCATTCAGGTCCGCCGAACCGGGGCCGTCCAGAGGAACCAGCGGCGGCGCCTGGGCGGTGCGAGGGTCCGGAGCGGTCAGATCGTACACCACCGGCCAGCGGGATGGCTCTTCCTGAACCGGAGGCGGCGGGCCTTCCAGGTCGTCGTCGTGGGGTTGAGCCCACCCATCGGCGGCGGTCAGCAAAAGGAAAAGCATCACGAAAAAGGATGGCAACCCGATCGCGTTCGGACGGCGGTGCATCATTCGCTTCTCCTTGAAGCCCCGCCAAAGGGCCGGGGGCGCCGGGAAATCTTCATTTTCGAGGTGGACCCCAAAAAAAATTCTGGCGGCGGCCTGGTTTTATGGTACATTATCTCCGACCGACCACAACCGTAAATTTTCAGAAACCTTTTGGCAGGGTATTCAATTCGGCCACGGTTTCTGGAGGACCATTCAAGAAAAAGCGGCGAGGTGCGAATCCATGACCGATTTTACCAGCGTTCCTCGGATGTTCCTAAAAACCGTGGCGGATCGGGGGCCTCAGGTGGCTCTCCGGAAAAAGGAATACGGCCTTTGGCGGGATATTACCTGGAACGAGTACCGGGACCATGCCCGGTGGGTGGCGTACGGGCTGATGTCCATGGGCTTCGAGCCGGGGGAAAAGGCTTCGGTCATTGGGGAAAATGCGCCCCAATGGGTGATGGCGGACCTGGGCGTGATGTGCTCGGGCGGGGTAACGGTGGGAATTTACAGCACCAATGCCGCCGCCCAGTGCGAATATGTGGTGTCTCATTCGGAAAGCCGGTTCTATTTCGCCGAAAACGAGGAACAGCTCGACAAGGCCCTGGCCTTCCGGGACCGAACGCCGCTCCTTAAGAAGATTATCATCTGGGATATGAAGGGGTTGCACAATTTCCAGGACCCCATGGTCATCAGCTTCGAACAGCTTTTGGACCTGGGCCGGGAATTTGAAAAAACGGAGCCCTCGCTGTTCGACCGCCGGATCGACGCCATCAGCCCGGACGACCTGGCCGTGCTGATCTATACGTCGGGCACCACCGGGCCGCCCAAGGGGGCCATGCTGACCCACATGAACCTTTTATACATGAGCCGGGCCATGGGCGACGTGAATCCGGTGGCGGCCGGGGATGAGCTGTTGTCGTTTTTGCCGCTCTGCCACATTTTCGAACAGTTGTTCACGGTGCTGGCCAACATTCGGTATGGGGCGATGGTCAATTTCATCGAAAATACCGATACGGTCATGGACAACATGCGGGAAGTATCGCCCACGGTGGGGTACGCGGTGCCCCGGATCTGGGAAAAATATTATTCATCCGTAATGATCCGCATGTCGGAAGCCAACTGGTTCAAGAAAATCTGCTTCCATCTGGCGCTGAAAGTGGGGATGGCCCATGCCCGGAAAAAGCTGGGGAACCAGCCCGTTTCGGCCGGGCTGGCGCTGGGGTTCCGGCTGGCGCACTTTTTGGTGTTCCGGTGGCTTAAAAAGCGGCTGGGGTTCGACCGGTTCCGGGTGGCCTTCAGCGGCGCGGCGCCGATTTCGCCGGATATTCTGGTCTTTTTCCACGCCATTGGCGTCCCCTTAAGGGAAGGGTATGGCCAGACCGAAGGCACTGGGGTCACCACCACCAGCGCCGGGGACGACATTCGGATCGGCACAGTGGGCCGGCCGCTGCCCGGCTGCGAAATCCGTATCGCGGAAGACGGCGAAATTCTGGTCAAAAGCCCGGGCGTGTTCAAGGGGTATTACCGGAACCCCGAAGCCACCACCGAAACCCTGGTGGATGGCTGGCTTCATTCCGGAGACGTGGGGACCCTTGATTCAGAAGGTTTCCTGAAGATCACCGACCGCAAAAAAGACCTCATCATCACCGCCGGCGGCAAAAACATCGCCCCCCAGTACATCGAAAACCAGATCAAATTCAGCCCCTATGTCAATGACGCCGTGGTGGTGGGGGATCGCCGCAAGTTCCTGGCCGCCCTGATCGTCATCGACGAGGAAAACGTGGTCAAGTTCGCTCAGGACCATAAAATCCCCTTTACCACCTACGAAAGCCTGACCCGGGCCCCCGAAATAATCGAACTGATTCAGGGTGAAATGGAAAAGGTGAACAAGAACCTGTCCCGGGTGGAACAGGTGAAAAAGTTCCGGATTCTGCCTAAAAAGCTGTATGAGGAGGACGGTGAGGTCACCCCGACCATGAAGGTTAAGCGTAAAAGCATCAACACCGGCTTCAAGGACTTGATTGAATCCATGTACGGTGGGGCCGCCGCCTGATCCCGATCCGCCGCCGGTGCTAAGGGAATGGATTCCCCGCCGGCGGCTTCCTTTCGAGGCGGGGCCTCCCTCGCTCCAGCCCTGATCCGCCGATGGTTCCGCCGGGAATAGCGCCGGCTTTGATTTTTTTGCCATAGGCCCAGATAGGGGGGTGTCGGCCGGGCTGATTATGGTAAACTGCCGCCTGGTTTTTCGTCCGGATGCACTATTTTTGAAAGGACCTGATCGACATCATGGGCGGCGAGAAAAAGCGAGGGGCCGCGGCCGAGCCCAAGGAGGAGCGGCCTCCTCAGAAACACCTGATCTCGGTAGTGGCCCGGCTCCGGATCAAATCCGGTCAAATGCCCGAGGCGGTTTCATCCATTCTGGGATTGATGAACCATGTGGCCGAGGAAAAGGGCGTTTTACGATATACCCTGAACCGGGATCGGAAAGACCCGGCCGTTTTGGTGCTGATGGAACAGTACCAGGACATGGCCACGCTCCGGATTCACGGCCAAACACCCCATCTAAAAGCATTTTTCGTGAAAGCCGGCGACTTTTTGGACGGCCCCCCCGAAGTGTTCGTCCTGGAAGAAATCGCCACCCTGCCCAAACCGGCCGCCAAACCCGACGCTTCGACTCCATAAGAATAACGGGCCGGAGGCGGACGATTCCCGTCGTTGGCCCCTGGCCCGCCAATCGGACGCCCCGGTCGCGTTAGGGCTATGGACCGCGATACTCCATGGGAATCCCTTCCCCCGGAGGCGGTATCAGCGGTTGGATCCGTTCCCGCCAACGGCCGTACCCTTCGAGATTCAAATGGATGCCATCGTGGGTCAGTTGGGCGGCCAATTGGTCATCGGCGGTGGTCAGGGCGGGCCAAAGGTCCACATACTGGGCTTGATAGCGGATGGCCAACCGAGCCAGCCTTCGGTTCAGCCCCAGGACCGGTCGGTTGTCGATCCGCACGCCGTACTCATCGTGGTTCACCGGCAAGGTGCTCTGAATCACCACCCGGGTTCCGGGCGCCATCTTTCCCGCCCGGCGGACCAAATCCGCGTACCGACTGAACACCACCGCGATCGGCGTGCCCTGTCCTAAATCATTGATGCCCCCCATCAGAAACAAGAGGTCCGGCCGGGGAGAGAGCGCCGGTTCCAGCCGTTCGATCATACCGTCCACCGTGTCCCCGGGCCGGCCCGCGTTCACCACCTGGTGGCCGGGAAAGTATCCGGCCCAAGGCCCCCCCGAAGTCAGGCTGTCTCCCAAGAAAACAAGGCGTTCGGCCCAGGTGGTTCCCGCCGGGACCAAAAGCACCGTCAGAAGCACCAAAAACAAAAGGCCGGCCGGAGGAACGAAAACCAGCGGCCGGAGCGTGGCGGCGAGGAATATCTTAACAAAACGGTTCGGCGTCATGCCGCGCCTCTGGGGTTTCGTTGGGGGAAAGAAGACCGGTCCGCGAAGACCGGAAGCCCAGGCCGAAAGGGAAACGGACGTTCGGGTGTGGAAGTGAGTCGGATTCGTAGGAACTCCGCTCAATAATTCCTGCGGAACAGGTTTTTCCTGCGGACCAGACCGGGCAGAACGGTTTCCCGAACGGACTGGATGACCTGACGGGCCACGGTTTCCGCGTCGGTCCGGTACACGGCGTCACTTTTGAGCGGTTTGTCGCGGAGACGGGTTTCGCGGTACCCCTGGGGACGGATTTGTTCCAGGAACGATTCGGGCAGGGGATCGGGCGGGTCCGCGTCGTTCATCCGAGCCCAGGCCAATGTCCAGGCTCGGGCCACGTTCACGATGTGGTACCCGCCGCCGCCCAGGGCCACCCAGGGGAGTCCCAGGTCCTTGATGATGCCCACCACCTCCAGAAACCCTTGGGTGGTCATGGAAAGGTTGGCCAGGGGGTCGTTGTACAGGGTATCCACGCCCAACTGAGTGACCAACACGTCCGGCTCATAGGCGGCCAAAAGGTCCGGCACCAGTTCGCGGAAAACGGAAAGGTAGATTTCGTCGTCCGTACCGGGGTACAGCGGAATATTGACCGCGTACCCCATGCCTCGGCCCCGGCCCGTTTCGTACACGAATCCGGTTCCGGGAAACAAGGTGCGGCCGTGCTGATGCAGGCTGATGGTCAGCACCTGGTCGGTATCGTAAAAGGCATCCTGAACGCCGTCCCCGTGGTGGGCGTCCACGTCCAGATAGGCCACGCGCAATTCCCGCCGCAACAGCTCGTAAATGGCCACCACGATGTCGTTCACGTAGCAGAAACCGGACGCCCGGGCGGGCATGGCGTGGTGAAGGCCGCCGGCGATGTTGAAGGCGATTTGGGCCTTGTTGTCCGCCACGATCCGGGCGCACTGGAGGCTGGCGCCGGTGGTCAACAGCGACCAATCCCAAAGGCCGTCGAAAATGGGATTGTCCCCCTGTCCCAGACCACAGGATTCCACGTCCCGCCAGGGTTCTCCCTCTTGGTTGCACCGCCGCAACAGATCGATGTATTCCGGCCGGTGAAACACGGCCACGTCTTCCAGAGTGGCCGGCTGGGTGGTCAGGACAAGTTGATCGGGCAGACCCAGCAGCCCATAGGCCTGGATGAGTTCGTACGCCAGCTTCAGCCGCTGCATGCGGAGCGGATGATACGGGCCGTAATCGTAGCGGAAATAATCCTCCGAAAAAACGAAGGCCTTTTTCCCGCCCATGATGACCTCCACCCACCGACGTTCCGAGTCCTCGGACCCGGGTCGATCGTAGTATCAACAGGCAAAAAAAGCAAGGGGACCGGGTGACAAGTCACGCGTTAACTGGTGGTAGCCGTATCATCGGCCCTTGGCGGTAATAGCCGCTTTTCCCGACATTAACAGCGTGATTTGGCGCTGGGTGAGCCCTCCATGCGGTTCCACGTTCCACGCAAGCAGGGCTCGATACCGGAAGGCTCCATGCCTTCTCGCATCCCCGGCTTGCCCTTTGGAAGGAACATGAGGTAAGGTCGATGATCTTCAAGGGCCTTTTCTTCGGTGAAGGCGCCGCAAAATT
>JAGVGV010000441.1 GCA_020056895.1 Deltaproteobacteria bacterium | reverse complement strand
CGTTCCATCAGGGGCGCGTGATCGGACCGTCTCCGGGGGACGTGCCGGAGGACGGTCCGGTTTTGGGGGTTATTGGAAGAGCTGCAGCACGCCGGAATAGGCATCCGATCCGATGCTGAGCGAATTGAGCGCCAGGCTCTGCTGGGTTTGCAGCATCAACAGCTTGGCGCTTTCGGAATTGGTATCGGCGGCGGTCAGGTTGGACGCGCCGTCGGACAGGGTAGTAATCATTTCCGACGTGAAATCCTGTCGGCTGCTGATGATGGTCAGGTCCATGGACAGGCTTTGGGCCGTGGTCCGCAAAGTGTTTTTGGCCGCGGTCAATTGGTCCAGCGAGGTTTGAATGGCGGTCAGGTCCGGAGCCCCGCCGGTGGTATCCCACCACGAGGTGGCGTTGGTCAGCCCCAGGCCCGTGGCCGAAGCATCCACGCCGGTCAGGGTCAGGGAGGACGTTCCAGCGGCGTTGAAATACGCGGTCAGAGTTTCAGTGGCGCCGCCCAGCAGATTGGTGCCCTTGTATCCGGAATCGCCGGCCATTTGGGTGATCTGGGTCATGATTTTGTTGAACTGGGTGAGCAGGGCGGTTGATTCGGCGGTGGTTTCGGCCGTCTGAGCCGAATCGGCCAGGGACTGAGCCGAATCGATCAGATCGAGCATCGAATCGATCCCGCCGTTGGCCGCTTTGATGAGCTGGATCGCTTCACCCATCGAATCCTTGCGGGCCGTGAGGTCCGAAGCCAGGAAGGTATGGTCCTGGGCGGCGAAATAGGCAATGGGATCATCCAACGCGCTGTTGACCTTTTTGCCCGTGGCCAGAACCGCGTTGGTTTCGTTGGTGAGTTTTTCGATCTGTTGCAGGCTGTACACGCTGTTGGACATGCTCGTGGTAAGAATGACGCTGTATCCCATGACATTCTCCTTTTCTGGGACCTGATTGCCCGGCGTTCTGCCGGGATTGGGATGAGCTGGATAAGTCGCCGGATGTCTCCCCGGCCTCTTTGAAACACGTATCGGCCGGGCGCTTTAAGAACTTTAGAAAAAAATTGAGGCCGGATCGATTTTTTTTCAATTTTTATTAAGTGGTTTATATCATTGTTCATTTTTTGGTGAAAAAATGAGCGGTCAGGACTGGGCGGATGAAAAGCCAAAAAAAGGCGGCCGAACCCCTGGGGGAGGGGTCGGCGTTCATAAAACGACGGCGGAATGGCGAATGGGAGACAAACGGGCCGAGGGGGATTTTGGGGAAGAGACCCCCTCCGGCCGTTCCGGGAGGATTTACCGGCTGAACATTTCCGTGGCCAGGCGGACGAGGGCCTCGTAGGGATGGGCGCCGACCAGGGCCCTCCGGCCGACCATGAATGTGGGCACGGCGGTCACGCCGATGGATCGGGCGTATTCCCAATCCTGGTCCACTTCGGCCGCGAACCGGGGTTCGGCCAGGGCCCGGGCCGCTTCCTTGGGGTCCAGCCCCACGGTTTCGGCCAGGCGGTACAGCACGTCCGGAAGGGCGATGTTTTCGCCTCGAGCGAAATAGGCCCGAAACACTTCCCGGCGCCATTCGTCGGCGCGGCCGTATTCATCGGCCCATTTGCCCAGGATGGTGGCTTTGCGGCTGTTGTAGGTCATGGTTCGGTCGCCGAAGGGCAGGCCTTCGTCCGCCGCCACCCGCTTCAAATGGCTCATGGCTTCGGTAATGTCGATGTCCCGGCCGGCGAACAGGTCCTTGAGGGACCGGCCCCCTTCCGGCGTTTCGGGGTGGAGCGGAAAGGCCACCCATCGGACCGGCGCCTTCCATTCTTTTTGCAACCGTTCGATGCGCCCGGCAACGAAGTAGCACCAGGGTCAGGCGTAATCGGAAAAAACCTCCAGGATTTTGGGAACGGGCATGGGAAGTGTCCTTTATTGGGGAGGAAGGGTTTTTTCAGTTTTCGGGCCGCCGCTCTGAAGATTCAAATTCTTAATGGCAGCTCTCCCCAATTTCCTGCCAATAGCGAATTCGGTAATCTTGTTTTCTATTACGGTGCGTTTATCATATTTCGCGACGTATATTTCATTATTTTTCGCGTAACGAATCAGAATATTCTTGTTGGGAATGGAAGAGAGGATTTTCTTTACGGTCTCCCTGTCCTTGCATTGCTCAATACGTATTCTTAAATCTTCATCTTCATCCACTTTGTCTTGGGCCTCATCGGACGGTTTTATATCGGAATCAAAGGAAAAACGCCATGCTCCAACGATGATTCGATTCAGCTCGGATTCATCGAGCTTTTCCATTTCCCGTAATACGGCCTGAATGGCCTTAATGGTTGTGGGGCTGGTGGTCATGGCGATACCCTTTCGAGAACTTCCGTTGTCAGGGATTCGAGCTCTTTCTGAACGTTTATATATGTTTCGCCAGAAACCCTTTGGCGAACCACGGGTATGCCATATTCCGGAGCGTCGGCGTATATTGTTTTATTCTCTCGAATATGTGTTTGAAGACAGGTGTTTCCATACTTTTTACCAAGTTGATGTATTGTCGTTGAGCAAAAATGGGCGCCTCATTCCTAATCATAATCATGGTGAACAGAATACCGAGTATTTGAGGGTTGATTGATTGCCATATGGAGTCCGCTGTTTCCTCAATATACCTATTGTATTTTAATACCATTTCATCAACATGCTTTGTCAGTTGCTCTATTCCCAGGGTAGACAGGTAATCCGGTTTGGTTGGGATAAGCAAATAGTCGCTTGCGGCGATGGCCGTTTTCGTGACGATATTAAAATTGGGAGGACAATCGATAAGAACAAAATCAAACCCCTCCAACGTTTCCAAGCCGGAACGAAGCCGCGTATGCACTCGAAGGTAATTATTCCGCAGATCACGCTCAGTCACGGCTCCCAATCGGCCGGCCAATTCCAAATCAACATTGATTAGCGCCAAGTGCGAACAGATCATGTGGAGGTTATTTCTCCAACCTGTATTATTGGTTAAGGGTATAACCAATTCGCTCAAATTGAGGTTGGCGTCTCTATCGATGAATGCATCATACCAATTTTTAATGGTCTTGGATTTTTCATATTTTTCCTTCCAATCATCAATATTAACAAATGAAAAAGTCAGGTTGGCCTGAGGATCGAGATCAATCGCCAGCACCTTCTTACCTCGAAAAGCGAGTTCCGCCGCCAAATTGGCGGCCACCGTCGTTTTACCAACGCCACCCTTATAGTTGATGATCGAGATGGTTTTCATTTATGTACTCCTTTCCTTCCAGGCATCAGTCTTGAAAGCCCATCCACATACCTTTATATGTGGAGATCAGCATTAATCCCGCGCCGAATGCTGGAGCTCGCAAAAGAATCGAACTCCAATATTATCTTTATTATTATCAACCCTTTTCCCGCGTACGTCAATAAGGGGAATTTTAAATTTTTTCAATTGGTTTGAGGCATTACACGGGGGATTCCCCTTTTCGCGCTCGCAACTTGGAAACCGCTTGACAGAAAACCAATGTTAACCTATGGTAAATATTATCCAACCACCCTTCACCGAACACCGGAGGACGCCTCATGATGAATCTGGGAACCATTCTCCGGCGGAGCCGCAAGGACAAAAAGCTAACGCTCAGGGCCGTGGCCGATCGGGCCGGGTTGTCCGAAGGCTTCATGAGCCAAGTGGAAAACAACGTCAAATCCCCTTCGGTGGATACCCTCATCAAAATCTGCGACGCCCTGGACGTGAACGTGGGCGATCTGTTCAACCAGCTTCAAAGCCAGGAACGGTTGTTCATGGTTCAACGGAGCGAATGGGATGACGTGGACGTGCCCCACACCGGGTTCGCCACCCGGCGGTTCATGGCCCCGGAAAACCGGGCGGCCATCGACAGCGCGGTGCTTTTTTTGGAGCCTCAAAAATCTCTGCCCGTCCGCAAGGGGCTCAAAACCGGACAGGAAGTGTTGTGCGTGTTGAAGGGGGAACTGGAACTGGTCCACGGGGAACGGGTGGTTCGTCTGGGCGAAGGCGACGCGGTTCATTTCTGGTCCGATCCGGTGAACCAGCGAATCACCAACGTGGGCTCCGAACGGGCCATTGTGGTTTGGATCGGAACGGTCTGACCCAACGGACCAGGGCGGGGGCCCGAGGGTTTCGGATCCGTCCAGCCAGGCAACGTTGAAAGTGCAGCCAGCCATAGGAATGAGGATTGGGCTCCCCCCTCCGACGAAGCATACGGGGTCAAAGGACTACTTGGGGACGGGTTCTAGATCCGGGCGTCGGCCGCGATCTGGGCCAGGGCGGCTTCCAAACCTTCGGCGGGGAGCGTCGAACCGAAACGGCGGCGGTAGTTTTCCTGGCGGGCTTCAATAAAGGCCTGAAAATATTGGCGGATGTCGTCCCGGGACAGGTCCGGCATGGTCAGGATGGATTCCCCGGGTTCAATGGGGTGCTCAAACGGCTGGTCCGGCAGGTACCCTTTTTCCTGGCACATATCCGCCAGCGGCGTGCCGGGGTACGGCACGTACACGAAAAAGCCGAAATCATCGGGCCCCAGGCTTCGGTTGAAAGCAAGCGTTTGGTCCACGTCCGCCCTGGTTTCCCCCGGCAGGCCCATCATGTAATTGGCCGTGGTCAAAAGCCCCGCTTCCTGAGTCATGGCGAAGGCCTCGCGGATCCGCTCGTCGGTCAAGGGGCGGCCCAAAATGGTTTTTCGCACCCGCTCGCTGCCGCTTTCCACGCCGAACACCACATGCCGGCATCCCGCCCGGGCCAGGCTACGGATCAGGTCCGGAGTTACGGTATCCACCCGGGCATGCGCTGAAAAAGGCGTTTGGAGCCGTTGTTCATAAAGGGGCAGGAATTCCCGGATCCAGGCGGGAGGATGGGTGAAGGTATCATCGAGGAAGATCACGTAATGAAGCGGACGGTTTTGGCGGATGGCTTCCAGTTCGCCGATCACGTTTTCGGGGCTCCGCCGGCGGTAATGGGCGTGGGGTTGGTATAAGCGCCCCAAGGCTCCGGCCGCGCAATACGTACAGGGAAAAGGGCAGCCCCGTCCGGTGATGACGTGGATCAGGCCGTGCCGCTCGTCCAGGATATCCCGGTCCGGCCAGGGTTGGTGGTCGGAGTCCGCCGGCGGACCGATCTCCGGCCGGGAGCCGCCTTG
>JAGVGV010000183.1 GCA_020056895.1 Deltaproteobacteria bacterium | reverse complement strand
GGCGCCGGGCCGAAGCCGTTCGGAATGCCCTCATCGGAATGGGCGTGGCCCCCAGCCGGATGGTTATCCAATCGTACGGCGAAGCCAAACCAGCGGTCGATAACAAGACGGATCAGGGGCGGGCTCAAAACCGGCGGGTGGAACTGCACGTCATCAAATAACCTGATGGGAGGCCATGGCCTCCGTTGGCCCTTCGGGGCCTCGGTTCGGCGGCGAAACGCCCGGGCGGGATTCAACGGGGTGATTCGATAACCAGTTTCAAGGAGTGTGAACGTGGAAAAACGGACCCGCTTTTCCATTGGGTATTTCGTTCTGGTTTTTATCGTGCTGATGATGATCCAGAGCTATCTGGCTCAGGTGTACGGCGTGCGAGTTCTGCCCTACAGCGAATTCCTGTTGTCGGTGGAACAAGGGCAGGTGGCCGAAGTCAACATCACGTCGTATAAGATCAAGGGAAAATTCAAGAAAAACGATACCGCCGGTTCCGCCCGGTTGGCTCCGGATTTCGAGACCGTCCGAGTTGAGGACCCGGATCTGATCCGGAAGCTCAAAGAGTCCGGCGTCCGGTTCACCGGGGTGATCGAAAGCACCTTCGTCCGCGATCTTCTGAGCTGGCTGGTGCCCATCTTCTTTTTCGGCCTGTTCTGGTACTTCATGGTCAAGCGGATGGGCGGCCAGCAGGGTTTTTTGTCCTTGGGGAAAAACAAGGCAAAAATCTACATGGAGGACGATCCGCGAATCCGGTTCGAAGACGTGGCCGGAGTGGATGAAGCCAAGCTGGAACTGATGGAAGTGGTGGAATTTTTGGAGAACCCCGGCAAATTCACCCGGATCGGCGGCAAGCTGCCCCGGGGTGTTTTGTTGGTGGGCCCGCCGGGTACGGGGAAGACCATGCTGGCCAAGGCCGTGGCCGGGGAAAGCCACGTGCCGTTTTTCAGCATGTCCGGGTCCGAATTCGTGGAACTGTTCGTGGGCATGGGCGCGGCCCGGGTGCGGGACCTGTTCGAACAGGCCAAGGCCAAGCAGCCCTGCATCATTTTCATCGATGAGTTGGACGCTCTGGGCAAGGCCCGAGGCGGGATATCCATGGGCGGTCATGATGAACGGGAGCAGACCCTGAACCAGTTGCTGGTGGAAATGGATGGGTTTGACCCGACCGCGGCCATCATCCTGATCGGCGCCACCAACCGGCCCGAAATTCTGGACCCGGCCCTCCTCAGGCCCGGCCGCTTCGACCGCCAGATTCTTGTGGACCGGCCGGACAAGGCGGGCCGCGAGGCCATTTTACGGGTTCACATGAAAAACGTTCAAGTGTCCGACGACGTGGACGTGAGCGGAGTGGCGGCCATGACGCCGGGCTTCGCCGGCGCGGACCTGGCCAACCTGGTCAACGAAGCGGCTCTTCTGGCCGTTCGGCAGGGCAAGGAGGAAGTGACTCAGGCCGAATTCCAGGAAGCCGTGGAACGCGTGGTGGCGGGTTTGGAAAAGAAAAACCGGCTGATCAACCGGCATGAACGCGAGATCGTGGCGTACCACGAAACCGGCCACGCCCTGGTGGGGCTGTCGGTCAGCGGAGCGGATCCGGTCCGTAAAATCACCATCATTCCCCGGGGCATCTCCGCCTTGGGATACACCATGAACGTCCCCACCGAAGACCGGTTCCTCATGACCAAAAGCGAACTATTGGCCCGCGTGGCCATGGCCCTGGCCGGCCAGGCCGCCGAAGAAATCGTATTCGGCGAAATTTCCACCGGCGCCCACAGCGATCTGTCCAAGGCCACGGATATTGCCCGGGGCATGGTGAAGGAATACGGCATGGACGACGGAATGGGCCGGGTGTACCTGGAATCGGAGCGACGGCCCCTGTTTCTCAGCGTTCCGGGGCTTTCCCAGGAACGCAAATACAGCGAACAGACCGCCCGGGAGATCGATGAAGCCGTCCGCCGGATCATCGATGAACAGTACGACCGGGCCAAGCATATCCTAAGGGAACGGCGGGCGGTGCTCGATGCCGGCGCCCGGCTGCTTTTGGAAAAGGAAAAGATCGAAGGCCAGGAACTGGCCGCGCTGATGGAAGAGAACGGTTTCAAGCCGCTGAACATGGGCGGGGCCTCAAAACATACGGCCAAGGCCGAAGAGTAAAGGCCGAAAGGAAGGGGAACCGGCATGGAAACGGTTCTGGCGTTTTTGGCGGCTGTTTTGTGGATCATGTTCCTGGCCTGGATCATCGCCGGGATTTTCATCTGGATCGGCGCGAAATTGGCGGGCATCCAAGGGGCCACGCTTTTCCGGTCCATGATGGCCGCCCTGGCCGCCACGCTGGCGGTCTGGCTGGTCACGGCGGCCTGTTCGGCTTTGCCGGTGGTCGGGACGATCCTGGGGTTTCTTCTGGGCCATTTGATCTGCATCTGGATATTGATGGTGCTGTTCGAAACCGGATTCGCCCGGGCTCTGGTGGCCTGGGTGTTCCATTTCGTGGCCCAGATTCTGGCCGTGGTGATCGCCGCCCTGACCTTCGCCGGAGGCATTCTGGCCGTGTTGGGGTTGTAACCCCTCGCGGGCGGGACCGGCGGGCCCGTGGAACCCCGGGATTCACGGGCGCCCGCCAGGCAACGGGACCCGGTTCGGGATCGGCCGAGTTTGACGGAGTGGGGAGCCCGGTGTATATTGACGCGAAAACGCTAATGAATGATGGGTGAGGGGGGATTGGGGAACCCCTTTTCCGTTTGGGTTCATAAACACGCAAGCCGGCCCGGACCGGCCGGCAGGTCCATGGGTGGAGACGGGTCGAGTTCCCGGGAGGAATGGTATTGCCTTTCACACGCGTCCCATCCGGATTCAAGTCGGCCGAGTCGTTCTTTCATCCTTCCCCGTCCCTGGACGCGCATCCGGCCATCGGCCGCCGATCATCAAAAAATGCCTTTTCCACAACCGGTTATCCTCCATCCTTCTCTCCGCCCCAGGGCCAGGTTCCTTGTTTGAGACGGGCTCCGGACTCATGACCTACTTCCGTCAGGTATCGCCCCGTCTTCTGACCATGATTCTGCCCGTGGCCGCGACGGTCGTTCTGTTTCTCGCCTTCATGTTCCAGTTGATCCTGCCTCGGTTCGAAACCGTACTCATGAACGAAAAAAAGGCGGCGTTGAGGGAACTGACCCGAGTGGTCCTCGATGTGATCCGGCAATGCCATGCTTTGGAGGTTTCCGGCCGGTTGAGCCGGGATCAGGCCCAGGAACAGGCCATCCGGTCGGTGAGGGACACTCGGTATGGACCGGACAAAAAGGACTATTTCTGGATCAACGACATGCGCCCGCGGATGGTCATGCATCCCTTCCGGCCGGACCTGGAAGGGGAGGACATCACTCATTTCAAGGACCCCGAAGGCCGGCGGCTGTTCGTGGACATGGTGGAAACGGTCCGGGCCAGGGGCTCGGGGTATGTGACCTACCAATGGCAATGGAAGGACGATCCGGAACGGATCGTAACCAAGCTCTCCTATGTGGAAGGCTTTGCTCCCTGGGGCTGGGTGGTGGGAACGGGCGTGTACCTGGAGGACGTCCGGATCGAAAAGGATGCCTTGACCCGCCGGGTATATTTGGGCGGGCTCCTGGTCACCCTGCTCATCGCCGTTTTTTCCGGGTTTCTGGTGGCGGTTCAGGTCCGGGGGGAACGGAGCCGCCGCCGGGTGGAAGCGGACCTCCAGGCCACGATGGCCCGGCAACGGGCTATTTTGAGGGCCGTTCCCGATCCCATGGTGGTGTACGACATGGATGGCCGGGCCACGTACATCAACCCCGCCTT
>JAGVGV010000222.1 GCA_020056895.1 Deltaproteobacteria bacterium | reverse complement strand
CGAGCTTCTCCCTGATACCAATTTATTCGAGATGACGGAGGATTCGGATCAATCCGAAGCTGGAGGGTCTTCTTCGGCCATAATGCCGCAAAAACGCCGGACATGCCGGATGGCCCGTTCCCGGGCTCGAGCCGCGTCCCCTTGAGCCACGGCTTCGGCGATTTCGTGAAGGTCCTGAAGATTTTCGTCCAGCAAGGGGGCGGTGCGAGGGAGTTTGCGATCGAAAAACCGTTCGATATTGGCGTGGATGGTGGCCAGAATCCAGGCGTACACAGGGTTCCCGGCGATCCGGCCCACTTCGGTGTGGAACAGGGAATCCACGCGCATGAACTGCTTGTAGTGTTCGGGGCCCTGCTCCAGTTCGGCGCGGGCGTCGGCCACCAGTTGCCGAAGCGCTTCCCGGTCCGCTGGCGTGGCCCGTTGGGCGGCCAGGGCGGCGACGTTGGCTTCGAGCCCTTCGCGGAATTCGGCCAGGTGTTCCAAGGAAACCCGCTGGTGCCGGATCAGCAAAGCCAGGCTTTCAGTGACCGGTTCCGGAGTAACCGGACGGACCACGGCCCCGCCCCGGACCCCCAGCCGGATTTCGATCAATCCCTTTTGTTCCAGCACCCTCAAGGCTTCGCGAAGGGTCCCCCGGCTGGTGCCGAAGAGCTTGACCAGTTCCCGTTCGGCCGGCAGCCGGTCGCCGGTTTTCAGCCGGCCGTCCAGAATGGCCTCTTCGATCTGTTCGACGACATCCTCGAACACCTTGTTCTGCTTGGCTTCCTGAAACGATAAAGGACTTTTGGGCCTGTCGGTCCTGACCATGAAGGATTCCTCTTCCGGCTGGTTTCGGCGCGGGGAGCCTTTTCGGGGCCCGGCCCGCGATGAGCCGCCTTTCGCGTTCGGTCCCCGAATGGCTTGGCCGGCGTCCGGAGCATTTTTTCAGGGAGTGCGATCCGCCGCGTAAAGGTAGAACCATTAAAATGAAACCATTTCAAATCGTTGTCAAGATAAAATGGAGCGCGCAGGTATCCGTTCCGGGCCGGCAAGGGTCTTGGCCCGAGATCGATCCGATGGGACATGGCAGGGCGCCGACTTATCCCCGGTCCGTCCATCGCCGGCGGCTTCCCGGCCGCCCCGCCAATTACTCTTCCTTCCTGAGATATATCGATTCCTTTCAACTTTTTGGCTCTTCGCTGTTTCGAGTGGGCGAATGGTAGAAGTGAAAGAGAAAAAAAGAGTGACCGCTAGACCATACCTATAAAATACTTAATTATATCAACTTGCTATTGATGCAGCCGAAAACGAGTTTCTTTTTTTCACTTCTGATCTTCCCCCGGTCCCCAGTTACTCACGCCAAACAGCGAAGAGCCGAAAAATACCCTTCAAGTCCCCGCCCGCTGTGGCCGATACGTTCGGCAAAGACAACATCCCAACGAACTCCCGGCTGGAAGATCCGCCCCATACAAGGGCGGATTTTCCTTTTTAGGCGGCAAAACCTTAATCCGCCGGGGTAAACTGCCCGTCCAACCTTCCCGACCGGACCGTGCCAAGGCCTCGGGAAGGGGTTTCCTTTACCCGCCGTTTCATGTTACATTTCAAAGTCAAATAGGTATAGCCGACCGGGTGGGAACTTTTCGTCCACCGCCGCCCAACCCTTCGGCGTTTGGCCCCAGCACTGGGTTCCGGCCCGGTCCGTTCCCACTCGTCGAGGGCGGCCAAGCCCGAAAAAAGCTGTGGACATTTTAAAAAAAACCTGCTTTACTTTTGTTGCTTAATTATGTTGCCATCGTAAAAAAGAGAAGCGAACCGGACCATGGCCAAACAGAACAGGGAAAACATGAAGGAATACTTCACCACCCACGACATCGCCCTCATGCTCAACGTCACCCGGGTGACCGTGCGGAACTGGATCATCAAAGGTCGCCTGGAAGCCACCACCACGCCCGGTGGCCACCGCCGCATCAATCGCAAGGAACTGGTGCGGTTCATGAACGACAACAACTACAGCGCCGAGATCATCCGCGAATACGAGCTTACCCGGCAAAAACGGTTCGTCTATTGTTGGGAATACCACCATAAGGGGTTCGTGAACCTGGCCCACCGGCATCGGTGCGAAGACTGTCTGGTCTTCCAGTGCCGGGCTCAGCGTTGCCACGTGCTCAATGAATCCCTGGGCCACAAAAAGGTGTTCTGCATGGATAGCTGCTCGGAATGCGGCTATTTCAACAAGTATTTCCGAGCCCGATAAACCGGGGATCAACACGGGTAAAGGGTCAAAGGCCGGAGGGGAAACCGATCCCCGCCGGTCTTTTGGTTTTTGGGCCATGCCGGTTCGGATGAGTGATGGGGCCGATCTCATAAAAAAAGGAATTCGGCCTTTTGGCGGGGAAGGGTGAAGCCAACTGATTGAAGGCGCTACCTATTAAAATGAACAGCCAGCCGCCGCATCCTGGGCCAAAGAGCTTTAGGGGTTGGTTTCACACGGAATGAAAGATCATCCGGGGGATTTCCAGGCAGGTCAGGGACCCGCCGTACACCGCGCCGGTATCGATCCCGATCTTGTTGGGCTGCACCACGGGCTTGCGGCTGGGGGTGTGGCCGAAAACCACGGTCCGGCCGTGATCGTAGGGCGAATAGATGAATTCCTCGCGGATCCAAAGCATGTCCCGGGGGTCCTGTTCGGCCAGAGGAATGGCGTCCCGAAGACCGGCGTGAACGAAAATATATTCCGGAGTTTCCCAGTAATTGGGCAGGGACTGCAAGAAGTCGTAATGGGATTCGGGGATGCCGCCCTCGGGTCCGCCGTAGCTGTCGATGGTTTCCTGGCCGCCGTTGTATAAAAAGGTTTGAACGTTCCGTCCTTCCAGAAAATCCATTAAAAGCTGTTCGTGATTGCCGCGAAGGCAGACGATCTTGTCGGACCATTGCCGGAGCCCGATCAAATGATCGATGACCCCGGCGCTGTCCGGACCCCGGTCCACGTAATCGCCGATGAAGACCAGGGTGTCTTCGTCCGGGTCCCAAGAAAGGCCGGCCATGAGCATTTGGAGTTTGTCCAGCATGCCGTGGATATCGCCGATGGCCAGAATTCGGGACAAATCAGCCCCCTCGACTGGGTTGGAACAGGAGTCCATTCCTCGCGGCCGGACCGCGCGGAGCAACCGTCCTATCAATAGAACCGGAACAAAAGCCGCCGTCGTTCGTCCAGCCGCGTCAGACCGGCGGCCAGGGCTTCTTTCCGAGCTTTTTCCAGTTCGTCTCCGGTCAACGCCCGGGCCAGTTCGGTGAATTCGCGGGCTCGGCCGCACGGCCGGTACTGGCCCATCACGTTCAAATACGTCTGGGGCGATATTTCCCGGGCCAGAAATCGGGCCACATCCAGGGTGCCGGCCTGATTTTGAGGGAGAACCAGATGCCGGACCAAAAGCCCCCTGACGGCCACGCCCCTTTCGTCCATCGTCAGGTCGCCCACCTGCCGATGCATTTCCCGAACCGCCTCCCGGGCCCGGTCGGGATAGTCGCTCACGCCGCAAAACCGGCGGCCCGCGGCCGGGTTCCAGAATTTGAAGTCCGGCATGTAGATGTCGAATACGCCGTCCAGGAGCCTTAGGGTTTCCACCCGGTCGTATCCTCCGGAATTATACACCAAAGGCGTTTTAAGTCCGGCGTTCACGGCTAAAACCAGGGCTTCCAGAATCATCGGGGCCACGTGAGTGGGGGTGACGAAGTTGATGTTGGGGCAGCCCATTTCCTGCAGCCCGATCATCACCGCCGCGATCCATTCGGGGTCCGCTTCGCGGCCTTCGCCTTCGTGGCTTATTTCATAATTCTGGCAGAACAGGCAACCCAGGTTGCAATGGGTGAAAAAAATCGCGCCCGATCCGCCCCGGCCCACCAGCGGGTCTTCTTCTCCGAAATGCGGCCCGTAGCTCGCCACCAAAGCCTTCCGGCCGGTCCGGCAGAAACCCACCTCCCCGGCCAGGCGGTTCACGCCGCATTGGCGGGGGCATAGGTCGCAGGCTTCGAGCCTTCGGACCGCTTCGGCCGCCCGGGCTTCCAGCGTTCCATCCGCCGCCAGCGCCAGATAAGCCGGAACCGGTTCGCTCATGGGGCCGCCTCTCGTTCCAATGGGCGTCAGTATAAAAGATGACCTCGGGCTTGACAAGCCGTGCTTTGACTTGGCCGGCCAAACCGCAACTTTTTCCCCGGTGTGAAGGAGGCATTTCTTGGATGATCGGATTGGATCGGCCCGGGGCGGGTCCCTCCGGCTTCCGGACGTCCGCGCCCTTCTCACCGTGCTTGGCGACCCGGGCCGGACCGGAGTATAATAGGGGCCATGAACACGAACCACATATCTTCACCAACAGGCATGCCACCGGATGGTCCCCGGATTCTGTTGTTCACCGGCAAAGGCGGGGTGGGTAAAACGTCCGTGGCCGCCGCCACGGCCACCCGGGCCGCCCAGGCCGGCCTGGGAACCCTGATCCTGAGCACGGACGCCGCCCATTCCCTGTCCGATTCGTTCGACGTGGCCATCGGACCCGAACCCACGCCCATCGCGGACAACCTGTTCGGCCAGGAAATCGACGTGACCCGCCAGATCGAACGGAACTGGGGGCCCATCCACCATTTTTTCAAAAAATTCCTTAAAAGCCGGGGCTTCGATTCGATCATCGCCGACGAACTGGCCATTTTGCCGGGCATGGAAGAGATTTTTTCCCTGCTCTCCGTTCGCGACCACGCCGCGGACCCCCGGTTCCAGGTGATCGTCATCGACTGCGCCCCCACCGCGGACACGGCCCGGCTGCTGGCCGTGCCGGACGTGGCCCGCTGGTACATGGAAAAAATTTTCCATCTGGAACGAACCGTGGTTCGGACCATCCGGCCGCTGGCCCAACGGTTCATCGATGTTCCTCTTCCCACCGACGATGTTTTCGCCGCCGTCGAAGCCCTGTATCACCAGCTTCAGGCCGTGAAAAACCTGCTGGTGGACCGGAACCGGACCTCCATCCGGATGGTGGTCAACCCGGAAAAAATGGTGATCAAGGAAGCGCAGCGGGCGTATACCTTTTTAAGCCTGTTCGATTTCGG
>JAGVGV010000736.1 GCA_020056895.1 Deltaproteobacteria bacterium | reverse complement strand
TTTTCCAAGGACCTGATGCGCAAATACCACATTCCCACCGCCGAATACGCCGTGTTTACCGAATACGAACCCGCGCTGGAGTACCTGAAGCAAAAGGGCGCACCCATCGTGGTCAAAGCCGACGGCCTGGCCGCGGGCAAAGGGGTGCTGCTTTGCCAGACTCTCGATGAAGCTGTCGCGGCCCTCGATCAGGTGATGAAACAGAAAGCCTTCGGCGCGGCCGGGGACCGGGTGGTCATCGAAGAATACCTCACCGGCGAGGAAGCATCGTTCCTGGTCTTCACCGACGGCCGGACCGTGATCCCGCTCCCCACGTCGCAGGACCACAAGGCTGTGTTCGACGGTGACAAAGGCCCCAACACCGGCGGCATGGGCGCGTATTCCCCCGCCCCGGTGGTCACTCCGGCCCTGGAAAAGGACATCCTTAAAAACATCATCTATCCCACCATCGAGGCCATGGGCTTCGAAGGCCGGCCGTATAAAGGGGTGCTGTACGCCGGACTGATGATGACTCAGGACGGCCCCAAGGTGCTGGAATACAACGCCCGTTTCGGCGATCCGGAATGTCAGCCCCTCCTTATGCGCCTGAAAAGCGATTTATTGGACATTCTGGAAGCCATCGCGGACGACCGACTGGACCAAGCGACCATTGAATGGGACCCCCGGGCCGCCCTCTGCCTGGTCATGGCCAGCGGCGGGTACCCCGGGGATTACGAAAAAGGCCACGTGATCCAGGGGTTGGACGAAGCGGCCCAGGAACCGGACGTGATGGTCTTCCATGCCGGAACCAGGCTCGCGGACGGTCGGGCCGTCACCAGCGGCGGCCGGGTTTTGGGCGTGACCGCCTTGGGCGATACCGTGGCCCAGGCCATCGCCAAGGCGTACGTGGCCGCCCACCACATTACCTGGACCGGAGTTCACTACCGCCGGGATATCGGCCGGAAAGCCCTGGGTCGTTAGGGGAACAGGGCCCCGGGCCGAATTCCCGGGGCCGCCTCATTGATTGTGGAACCCAGCCCCCTAATAGGGCGGTAGGAAATTTGAGCTTCCCGATACCGGTTCCCAAGCAAGAGCCTGGGAAATAGCGTATTTTTGTAACTGTTCAGTTTCGGGTGACAAGTCAAGGCCTACTTTCAATAGAGCCTTTTCCCACCCCTCACCCCGTAACCGAACCATTACGTATTTTTCGTTTTTTTGCTTGCTTATTGTCGCAACCCGATTCCCCCCCACAACGGACCCAATCCTTCCGATACGCCCATAAAAAAACCGCCCGTCGAGGCGCCGCCGGGACGAAAGGAAGGTCCGAGCGTTCACGACACGTCCGGGTTTACTTACCGCTGCTTCCTTCCGGACCTGACGGGGTTCGTAATCGTCCGTTGCGTGAAGTCGAATCTGTTTCGCCGACGACGGCGCCGCCACGGGCGGTTGCCCATCGTTAGAAACACATTCCGGCGGCCGGACCCAAAGCGTTCCATCCGCACAAGCCGCTACTATACTCAAGGGGCTTTAAAAAGCAAGAACGGATTTTTTGGTGGCTGCGCCTTAGCGGACGGGGTTCACACCACCCCGACTTCTCCCATCGAAGCGAAAAGGGAGATTTTCCCCCGCGACAAGCCGGGCGCCGCCCCAACAAGCCGAACGCGCCCTACGGCCCCTTCCCGAGGGAGCGGGCCGTGAGTTCCCCTGGCGGTGGGGAGTATTGACTGATCGATCAATCATTAATTTGATTGACAGGTCAATCAAGCCGTGCTACAACCCCATCCATGAGCTCCAAAGCCGAACTCCAAAACAATAAAAAAGAAAAAGAAGCCGCCATCTTCGATGCCGCCTGCCGCGTTATCCGCCAAAAAGGCTTCCATCAGGCCCGTATGGCCGATATCGCCCACGAAGCCGGAATCTCGTACGGCTTGGTCTACCATTATTTCGGCAGCAAAGCCGACCTCTTCGACGCGCTTATCGAGGAATGGTGGGGCGGCCTGTTCAGGGAAATGGACCGGCTGGCCGAAGGCGATTTTCCGGTGGAACGCCGGCTGGGGGGCATCGCCGAATACTTTTTGGACCAGTTCACCCTGCGGCCCGATCTGGTCCATCTGTTTATTACCGAATTTTCCCGATCGTCCGCCAACCTGACTCCGGAACGGCTCATGTATTTCAAGAAATTCATGGACCGAACCGAGGCCATTATCCGGAAAGGGCAGGAATCCGGCCACATCCGGTCCGACCTCAAGGCCCGGTATCTCAGGTACGCCTTCCTGGGGTCGGTGGAAGCTCTTTTATCGGCCATGGTGCTGGAAAATCAGGCCGTCACGAGCGACGACCAGAGAAAAAGGCTGGCGCGGGCGGTACTGACCATGTTTCTGGAAGGCGCCCGGCCGCCGTCCCTCTGACCCCTGGCGCGGGACCAAGGGGGAAACGTCATCCCAGGCCCCGGGCCGCCTTTCATCCGCATAGGAGGAATCCATGGATTTCGCGCTGACCGAAGAACAAGTGATGTTCCGGGATCAGGTACTCAAGTTCGCCAAAAAGGAAATCGCCCCCCGTTGCCAGGAACATGACCTGAAGGCCGAATTCGACTGGGAAGCCTGGCGAAAAATGGGTGAATTCGGCCTGTTGGGGCTTCACTTTCCCGAAGAACTGGGCGGCGGCGGAGCGGACGTAATGACCAGCGTGCTGGCGGCCGAGGCTCTGGGCGAAGCCGGCGTGGACGGCGGCCTGACCTTGAGCCTGGGAGCGCACACCTACCTGTGCGCCGATACCATTTTCCGCCACGGCACGGAAGAACAGAAGAAACGGTACGTGCCCAGGCTGGCGTCGGGTGAATGGGTGGGCTGCATGGGGTTGACCGAACCCGGAGCCGGATCGGATGCCGCGTCGCTGAAAACCCGGGCCATCCGTCAGGGCGACGCCTGGGTGCTGAACGGCGGTAAAATCTTCATCACCAACGGGTCCATCGCCCAGGTGGCGGTGATCTATGCCAAAACCAACCCCGATGCCGGGCATGCCGGGATTTCGGCCTTTATCGTGGAAAAAGGGACGCCGGGGTTTTCCGTCAGCCGGAACCTTCACAAAATGGGCTGCCGCACGTCGCCCACGTCCGTATTGTCCTTTGACGACTGCGTGATTCCGGCGGAAAACCTTTTAGGCGTGGAAGGGAACGGCTTTTTCATGTCCATGCAGACCGTGGAATGGGACCGTTCCACTCTTCTGGCCCCCTTCATCGGCGCGGTGGCCTTCTGCCTGGAACGTTCCGCCCGGTACGCTCAGGAGCGAGTCCAGTTCGGGCGGCCCATCGCTTCGTTCCAGGCCATCCGCCGCAAGCTCGCGGATATGAAAATCTTCATGGAAGCGGCCCGGAGCCTGGTGTACCGGATCGCCTGGTGCAAGGACCAGGGCCGGCCGGTGAACCATTTGGAAGCGGCGGTGGCCAAGCTGTTCATGGGCGACTGGTCCCTGGCCCCGGCCAACGACGCGGTGAACCTCCACGGCGGATACGGGTATTGCCACGAATACGACATGGAGCGCGTGTTCCGGGACAGCCGGCTGGCGCCCATTGGCGGCGGCACGTCCGAAGTCCAGCGCGTTTTGATTTCCCGGTTGATGTAAGGGGGCCCGTCATGAATTTCGATTGGACCAAGGATGAAGCGGAACTGATCAAGCGGGTGGCCGGTTTGTGGGACGAAGCGGCTTTGGCCGATCTGGCCGCCCTGGAAACGGCCGCCCTGGAAACGGGCGATGGATCGGACCTGGCCGCGCTCACCCGGAAGCAGATCGGCCGTCTGGCCGAAGCCGGGGCCTTCGCCGTGGCCGTGGGACCGTCCGCCAAGGCCGAAACGCTTCGGTGGATGGCCCTTATGGAAAACGTGGCCCAGGCCTCGGGGTCGCTCCTTCTGGCGGCGGAAAGCTCGGTCCGGCTCTTCGGCGGCCTCTTGGCCGGGTGGGGCGGGGGACCGCTGGCCAATCTGTTGGGCCAGGTGGTTTCCGGTGAAGCCATCGGCGCTCTGGCGCTTTCGGAACCGGGCGGAAATCAGCCTCAGACCGGCGGACGGACCCAAGGCCGGAAGGAAGGCGACGGATACCGGGTTACGGGGACGAAAGGGTTCGTGGCCAACGGCCCCATGGCCGATATGATCGCCGTATCCGGCCAGGTGGAAGGGAAAACGGCCTTTTTCCTGGTCCAGCCCGGCCAGGAAGGGGTGAAAATCGGCCCCCGCATGGCCACACTGGGTTACAACGGCCTGGCGGTTTCCACTCTGGACCTGGATCATGCCTTCGTCCCGGCCGATCGGGTGATCGGCCCCCTGGCGGACGACGAAGCGGTCCGGTTCCTTCATACCGTTCAGGACCTGATCCTGGTGGCGGCGTCCCTGGGCGTGATGATCCGGACCCATAACGAAGCCAATGCCTATTCCCGAACCTACCACCGGGGTGCCAAACCCATCTATTCCCATCAGGAAGTCCGGTTCAAGCTGGCCGATACCTTCACCCTGATGCAAACGTCCCAGTTGTTGGCGTACCGGGCGGCTTGGTTTCAGGCCACGGGCGAAAAGGAAGCGCCGGTGCTCATCCACGCGGCCAAGGTCTTCACCGCCGAAGCGGCCGAAAAGGTTTCCAGCCTGGCCATGCAGATTCTGGCCGGCCGGGGATACGTGATGGGCAACCCGGTCGAACGGGGGTATCGGGAAGCGAAGTTCGCGGCCTTGGCCGGAACCACGTCGGAAGTGGCCCGTATGAGCATCGCCGAAGACGTGCTTCGTCGGTTTCCGGTGGCCTGACCCCTCAAAGGGGACGGCCTCCAATGGAGGCCGTCGGACCGAAAGCATCATGCATCTCAAGGGCGCGCTCCACGTACATACCACCTGTTCGGACGGGGATCTGGACCTGATGGAAGTCATCCGGGCGCATGAAGCCCTGGGGTTCGACTTCATCGCCCTCACGGATCACGATTACCTGCTAAGGCCCGGAGCCTACGACCCGGTCCTAAAGATCGACACGGACCTGATCGTGTTTCAGGGCAAGGAAATGACGGTTTTCGAACGGGGATACTGCCACGTGAACCAGATTCAGGGGGACCGGGAACGGCTTCACGTATTCAATCACCCGGCTCAACTGGATATTCCGGTGGACCGGGTGGTTGAACGGATCGACGCCGTGGCTCAGAAAATCCCCATCGACGCCGTGGAAATCACCACCAACGGGTTCCGGACCCCCCAGTTCGAAATCCCCGAAATCCCCTATCCCAAAGTCGCCACGGACGATTCCCATACCCGAACCGCCATAGGCCGGGCCTGGGTGGAAATGGACGGCCGAAGAAACAAGGATTCGATCCTCCGAGCCATCCGGCGGGGTGATTTTTGGAATTGTTTCAAGGG
>JAGVGV010000583.1 GCA_020056895.1 Deltaproteobacteria bacterium | reverse complement strand
GCACTTGTCCTCGGTTCCCTTCCGCT
Organism: Deltaproteobacteria bacterium; assembly: GCA_020056895.1. Classification (GTDB taxonomy): domain Bacteria; phylum Desulfobacterota; class Desulfarculia; order Adiutricales; family JAGVGV01; genus JAGVGV01. The sequence continues at coordinate 7,418 of JAGVGV010000583.1, read as the reverse complement.
GGGACAGGGCATGCCGGAAATGCAGGTTTTTATCCAGCCCAAACGCCGCCTGAGCGGGCTGAACGCCGCGATCGCCATGGCATTCCCGACAGGCCACCGGACCGGTTTTTTCCGTTTGGCCTTTCAGGGCCTGGTGACACCCCACGCATCCGTCATGATACAGGTCCCGAAGTTCGGTTTTCGTGGCCGGATCGTCCAGCCGCTTGAACCGAACCGACCTGAGGTCCTTTTTCGGATCCTTGGGATGGCATTCCTGGCAGTCCTTTTTGATCTTTTTGAGCGCCTCGGTGTGGGTATCGTGCAGGAACACCACCGGGGGGTATTCCAGGGCGCCGAAGGCCTTGGGGGCATCCAGGGTGATGGCGTCCGGGCGGCCCTGGGAAAGCGCCTTCGGCGGTTCTCCCACGCCGTACGCCTCCACGCCATAGACCACGCATACGCACATGACAACCGCGACACCGATCCATCGAAGCACAGCTCTGCCTTTTTTCATGCTCGATTTCCTCAACATGGAGAATGACTCCGTCACCCATGATCCCGCGGACAATCAGTCCGCCAGAATAACGACGCTTTCCGTTCGACGAATCCAACCGTACTGTCAGGGTAAAAACATCAATCCCTTATTCGGCCCAGAAATCGGGCTGAACGCAGGATATCCGAACAATCGGCGATCAAGGGCTCTTTCATTCCATCCGAATTGACCGGACCCTCGACGAGCCCTTAACCTTCCGATATTTATTAATGATTTTGCGTGTTTAACATAGGGGTCGCCACTTGTCAAGAAAAATTAGACCACAATAAAAGTTACGAATTTGCCGTTTAATGCTTTGTTTTCCGAAAATTATTAAAAATTTTCTTTTTAAGGTTACGAAAAAAGGTTTTTTTAGGGATCAGAAAGGCTATTCCTCTAATACGATCATGAACCGTGAACCAACTCCGGGTTCCGACGTCCATTCGATCCGCCCGCCATGGGCTTCCACGATCTTTTGGGTCATCATCAACCCCAGACCCGTGCCCTGGGACCCCTTGGTGGTAAAAAAACGGGTGAAGACCTTGGCCTGAACGTCCTTGGGCATGCCGCCGCAATTATCCTGGACGGCCCAGATTACGCCTTTATACAAGGGGCTGGTGGACAGCCGGATCCAGCGGGGCTTGTCCGGAGCCGACCGATTCGAACAGGCTTCCAGGGCGTTGGTCACCAGATTCAGGAGAGCCCGGTGAATGCCCGGGCCGTCAATATCCAATGAGTCCAAATCCGGGGTCAGGTCCATTTCCAGGGACACCCCTTGGGCTCGGGCGCGATCAATCATCAGGTCCACCACTTCGCGGACCGGTTCATTCGGATCGGTGGGCATCCGCCGGAGGGAGACCGGCTTGGCGAACCCCAACAGGTCCAAGGCCAGGTTGCGGATCCGGCTCACGTTGGCTTTGACCATGGCCCAGCCCTGTTCCAGGTATTCGCGGTTGTCCGATTCCAGGCCTTTTTCCAGAACGAAGGCGCCGCCTTCCAGTCCCGAGGCGATGTTCTTGATGGCATGGGCCAGATCGGCCACGGTTTCACCCACGGCGGCCAAACGTTCGGCGTCCAGGAGTTCCCTGGTTTTCTTCTGGACCAGCCGTTCCAGGTTTTCGGTGTATTCCCGAAGCCGACGCCTAAGGAGAATCCGTTCGCGGGCCCGCCGGAGCGCCAGCCTTAGGGCTTCCTCATCCACCGGCTTGGTCACGAAATCGGTGGCGTCGTACCGCAGGCTGCTTATAGCCAGGTCCATGTCGCCATGGCCGGTCATCACGATCACTTCGGTTTCGGGGTGTTCGGCCTTGATCGCTTTGAGCAGGGCCAAGCCGTCCATGCCCGGCATCTTGATATCGGTCAGGACCAAGGGCGGATAGGCGATTTCGCGGAAACGGCGGAGAGCCTCCTGGCCTTCGGCGGCGGTCACCACGCGGTATCCGGCGTCTTCCAGGGAGATGGCCAGAACCCTTAGAATCCCCGGTTCATCATCCACCACCAGAATCGGCCCGTTGGTCATCCCTCCTCCGGCAAGGGAAAAAGGATGGTGAAGGTGGCCCCACCGTCCTGGTTGTTGGCCGCGGAAATCACGCCGCCGAAATCCTGGATCAGGCCATAACTGATGGACAGCCCCAGCCCGGTCCCCTTGCCCACTTTCTTGGTGGTGAAAAAGGGTTCGAAAATCTTTTGCTGAATGGGTTTGGAAATACCGGTGCCGTTGTCGGCCACCTGGATCTGGACGGTTCTTCCGTTAAACAAAGTGGTCAGGGCTATCCGCTTGGCCGGCCGGGCTTCGGGGCCGATGGTTTCAAAACGATCCTCAATGGCGTCCCGGGCGTTGAGCAACAGGTTCACGAACACCTGTTCCAGACGGCCCGGTTCGGCCTTGATCCGGGGCAGGTCCGGATCCAGGTCCCAGATCACCTCGATCTCCCGGAGCTTGAGCTGCTGGCCAAAAATGTCGAAGGCCCGCTTAAGAACATCATTGACCTGGATTTTTTCAAGCTGCATATCCGATTTGCGGCCGAATTCCCGCATGTGATTGATGATCCGGACGGCCCGGTCCACGTGGCTGTTGATTTCTTCGGCCAGCGAAAACAGGATTTCCTCGCGGATGGTTTCCTTGCGGCTGATTTTACGCATGAAAAAGCTGGACGCCGTCTTGATGACGGACAGGGGCTGATTCAGTTCATGGGCCACGCCGGTGGCCATTTCGCCCAGGGTGGCCATTTTGCTGGCCTGAATGAGCTGCTGTTCGGCTTCAAGCCGCTGGGTGATATCGCTGGTGGTGATGAGCAGCACCTTCTGGCCGGGGTATTCCGAAGGGGAAATCCGGATGGTGACATAGATCACCCGGCCGTCCTGAGTTTTGTGCCGAACCTGGTTGATGATGGTGGATGAATTGAGCCGGGGCTCGTACTGTTCCCGTTCGTCGGCGAGAAAAAGGTCCGGAAACGGCCGGCCGATGATCTCCGGTTTGGTATACCCGTACACCGCCTTGACGCTTTCGTTGCAGTCCAGGATCAGGTGGGTATCCACATCCACCACGAACACGGCGTTGGGGATGTTGTTGAAAATGGCGTAGTATTTCTTTTCGGATTTTTCGAGCTCTTCCTCGAGGCTTTTCCGGGCCGAAATATCCAGGCACATTTCCATGGCGGCCACAATGTCGCCGTAATCGTTCCGGATGGGCGAGGTGGTCACGATCCAGGTTTTCAGGCCGCCGTCCTTGACGTACCCGCATTCCTCGCTGGTGTGGGATTCGCCATCCAAAAACGTTTTTTCCACGGGGCAGTCCGGACACTTTTCCATCCGGCCCTTGTACGCCATGAAGCAGAAATCCCCGGGATCGGGTTTGAAGGTTTCGGCGAACGACCGATTGTAAGTGGCCAACCGGAAATCGCGGTCCTGCACCGTGATGAAACAGGGAACCTTTTCAAACAGAGTCTGGTACTCATCCCGCTGTTTTTTCAGTTCCGTTTGTTTTTCGTCGATCTCCTGGCCCATCTTATTGATGGCCCGGGCCAAAAGCCCCATTTCGTCCTCCTGATCCACTTGTACCGGCGTGAACGGCCCCCCCCGACCGATGAGTTCCGTACCCCGGATCAGCGTGTTCATGGGCCGCCGGATGAAACGGAGCATGGTGGCGACAATGGCCGCCAGCGTCATTATCAGAACGATGACCGTGGCCGATACCGACCAGCGGGTGATCTGGTTGATCTTTTTGTCCGCCTCTTCCAGGGAGACCACCACGTCGAGCGCCCCCAGCACCTTTTTATCCCCCGGATGAACGTGGCACGGATCGGTGGAGCAGGCCGGTTCATTATAAATGGGGCTCAGAATGCCCAGCATCCGGTACCCTTCATTGGACGGTATGAAGCGGGTGCGGCGTTCCACTTCGAGGCTGGCCTGGGGCGGATCGGTTTTGTGGCAGACAAAGCAGGCCTCGTCCTTGATGTTGGTCTGCTTCTCCCGTTCTTCACTCCGGCTGCTGTATTTGATCCGGCCTTCCTTGTTGTAGATCCGAATGTTCTTGATGTCCTTGTGGGTGCTGATGTTCTGGATGATCTGAGCGATATCCCCCCGGGAATTGGTCATCATGGCATAATGGGCGCCCAGCTTGATGGTGGATCCCAGCCGGTCCGCGTCCTGGATGATGTGGCTCATGATGTTGTCGCGCTGGTTCTGGATGGCCAGGTAGCTCCAAGTGGAAAAGCCGACGAGCAACGTCAGGCCGGCCATCAGGCTGACCTTGGCGGGCAGACTCCGCCGGACCTTGTCGAAGGGACTGGACACCAGGGCCTCCACTCGGTGGAAATTATATTTAAGTTTAAATAGTTAAAACAGGCGTGTCAAGAAATTTGGAGGCGTGGACGGTTAGGTTCAGTCAGGGATGGCATGACTGGAGCATGGGTTTTTTCGATTGTTTGGCGACTTCGACGCACCCGCTGTCCGTTCTCATACCCATTGGACATCCAACACGGAGGTAACCATTTTCCAAAACATACTCCCGTTGGGGCGAGGCATGCCTCGCCCCTGCTATATTGACGTCAAATCAGCATCAGCGATCAACCGTATGGTACAGAGGATCGGCCGCATGGAGCTCCCCCCGGATCACCGATCCCCAAACCACGCGGATGTTAAGGCTCTTCGGGGCAAGCCGCGAGGAATGGTCCTTGCCCCGCGGGGTTACAGAAAAATCCGATAATCCTCATTCAGCGCCTCGGCCAGCACCTTGGCCCGGTCCTTCCCGATGGTCCGTTTTCCGTTTTCCATTTCCGAAATGTGCCGCTGAGGGATTCCTGTTTTTTCGGCCAGTTGGCGCTGAGTCAACCCCTCCCGGCGCCTGGCCCCGGCCAGACAAACGCCGGGAAGTTCCCCGTCCGAAATTCCAGCCGCTTCCCGCCAGGGGCGGGCTTCTTCGTTCACAACAAATCCGATGTCCTTCAACGCCTGGATCGCTTGCCGCCGTTTTTTCGCCGGGCCAATGAATTGAATGACAACGGTTTCAGTAGGGTGCTTTTTCGTGGGTTCCAACATAGATGACCTCCACGAGGCGTTTCTCGCGGTCCCGGACTTCCCAAACCGCCACAAAACAGGGACGCCCCTTTTTCAAATGGCAATGATGACGATCTGGGCCAAGCTTGTTATAGTTCGGTCTGTCACCTTGAACGGGTCCTTGCTTTTCAATTGCCCTGAACAGCACGACCACAGCCAACTTTTAACGTTCCGGTAATTGATCGTATTGCTTTTTTGCTTTCTTTGAAAAGAAGACCTCCTACCGCATAATATACCTTGATTGAGTATCAAATGTCAAGGATTAGCTTTTTTCAAGTTAGATTTCATCTCTATTTTCAACATGTTAAATTCTTTATTCAATACCGATCCCCAGACCACGCGGGCCACTCGGCCGGCGCCGGCCCGGATCAGCTCTTCGGCCGTTTCCCGGGCTCGTTCCGGTAATACCGTGTCGGCTTGGTTTAAAAAGGGAATGATTGGGGCGCGAGGCGGAACGGCCCTCAAGAGTCCCTGAGGATGGAACAGGGCCCGGGCCAGAGCTTCCGGAGTGATGGGCTCGCCGGGCGACAGTCCGGCGTGGCGTGCGAATATTTCGGGGCGGAACACGCGGCCGCCGTTCAGGGGTCGGTCCAGGGCGGAAAGGCCCATGACGGCGATCACCCGGTCGGTCGCGGAAGGAATCACCGGTTCATGATCCGCCGGAGCTTTCAGCGGCAGGCCTTGGGCGCCGTCGGCCTCGATGAGGATCAGGCTGGTGGGAAAGGCCGCGGGCAGTTGGTCCAGGGTTTCCATCGTCAGGCCGGCCAGCTTGCCCGGTTCCACGCGGGTTCGGGCCAGGGTCACGTGGCCATGCTCGGACAGGCCGTCCCGGATACGGTCCGGAAAATGGGGGGCCTCTTCGGTCAGGACCAAAGCCGGGGATTGTTGAAGCGTGGGGGGATAGATCCGGGTGGACGTGGTGGTGATGACGGGCACGCCGCGATTCCGGGCCAGGGCGGCCAGGGCGAACATCAACGATGTTTTGCCGCCGGCGCCCACCAAGGCGATCATCCGGGACGAATTCAGGTCGAAAGCGTCCCAGGGGTCCATCACCGGTTGAACCGTTCGAGTATGGCTTCGAGCACCGCGCCGGCCACGGTCCGGGCTTTGTCGGAAATGGTGAAGCAGTATTCCCGAACGCCTCGGGGGTCCACGTCGCCCACCTTGTACCCGGGGTGAACCAGGGTTCCGGGCCGGACGAGACCCCTTAAAACGCCGCTGAGTTCCGTATGAATGGGCTGGCCTTCCACATCGGCCACGATCTGGCCCGCGGCCACGCTTTGGCCGATCACGGCCTCGGTCCTGAGTATTCCATGGGCCGGAGCCCGCAATACCCGGCGAAGGCTTTCCCCGGCGATCACCCCTGGTTCCCGCGTGTTGGCCTGGGCCTCCCCTTGATCGATCAACCGGCCCAGGTTGTGGCCCCGGTTTGTTTCCACCACCCGGTGGCAGTCCCGTCCGGCGGAAAACCCGGGCCCCAAAGCCACCACCAGAGGCGCCAAAGTGATGGTGGTGCCCAAATTCCGCTTGGCCATGGCCGCATCCACCAGCACATCCGGCCGAAAAACAGCCAACGAAGCCAGGTCCGGGTCCACCAACAGGGCCGGGCGGCCCTGATTCCATAGATTATTGGCCTGGTCCGGGGAGGGGGCGAGAACCATCTCGATCCCTTCCACCCTCTGGCGGCCTTCGTAAACGGCCTCGCAAAAAGAAACCCCCCGCCGGACTGAACGGGGGGCCGCCGTTTCCGTCATTACAACCCGGAAACCGGATCGGACCAGCAGAACGGCCGAGGCGCTGGCCATTTCGCCGGCGCCTCGAATAAGGATCCGAAGGTGGTTAAGCGGCATGAAGAGGTCCTTCGAAGCCTGCTTGGATTTCAATGGCTGGCCGGAACGTCCTGCCCGCCCCCGGCGAATACGCAGGAAAGCCCCTGGCCCGACGCGGCGTTCCGGCCGCAACCATTGCACGATACGCAGGCCGCCGGCGCCTGGTCCCCGGCCATCCAACGCTTGATCAGGTCGGGTTCACGCACCAAGGGCCGGGCCATGGCCACGTAATCGGCCTCGGCCTTGGCCAGAACGTCTTCGATGACGGCCGGGGATCGGAATCCGCCCACCAAAATGATGGGAATGTTCAGGCGGGATTTGAAAGCCCGACCGGCTGACCGGAAGTAGGCTTCCTTTTCCGGCGCGTCGATCTGGACCCGGGCCGGGTTCCCTTCCTTGTTCCATCCCAGACCGCCGCTGACTTCCACGCCGTCCAAACCCATTTGGGCCAGCCGGTCGGCCACCCAGAGGGAATCTTCCAGGGTCAACCCGCCTTCGGCGAAGTCTTCGGAGTTGATCTT
>JAGVGV010000619.1 GCA_020056895.1 Deltaproteobacteria bacterium | reverse complement strand
TGCCATTATCGATGGCCAGGATCAGGTCGGTTGGGTTCCTTGAAGCCACGACAGCATGACCCCTTTGGTGGTAATTTTCCGCCGTGTTCCGGTCGTTCGCCAGTCAAAAGCCTACGTAATTTGAGAACGGGATCGATGATAGTTCCGGCGTTTTTTTTTACCATAGCCAGGGTGGGTGTTCGAGTCAATCGATTTGACCGGGGGCATTGGGCCTTCGAGGCCGGAAGGAAGGGTCCCTTTTCAGTTGAAAAGGTAACGATCCCGGCCCGGTGTCCCCATCCGCCAAGCCTGGGTCGAAAAAAAGAACCGGAGGAAGCCGAAGGGCCATATACAGGGGTTGCGACTCAGGCCATGACCCGGTTGCGTTGAATTTGATGTGGCCAAGACCGGTGAAAAAGAGACACGGTCTTGACATTTCGGCTGAGTTGTGAAAGATGGAAGCAACTTCAGTATGCAAAGCATCGCCGCGTCCCCATGACGCGGCCCATCGATAACTCGAAGGTTTGGAAAACCAAGAACGCCCTCCTGGGCTGTTCACGCGCCAGGGCGTTTATACGGTAATCGGATTCCGCGAGACGGGGATAGGTTTGATCCTCGTGGACCGGATTTTCGTTCAGGAGCCATTTTGATTCCGGGAGAAACAGAAAACAAAGGGGGGTGAGACCTCGAGGGGAAACGAACCTGGATTCTGGCTTTCATGGGTTTTTTGGGCATTAACCAACGATGAATAAGGAGTAAGCGATGAAGCGTCTGTGGTCTCTGATTGGTTTCCTGTTCGTGTTGGCCGGCTTGGCCATGATCGTGGTTCCGGCGCAAGCGGCCGATGACCCCATTGGCGTGATCAAAATCAAGAAGGGCGAACCGATCCATGTCGCGTACTGGATGGTCATCGCCGGCGCGGATGCCTCTCTGGGCACCGACACCAAGCGGGGCGTGGAAATCGCCATCGCGGACAAGGGCGGCAAACTCCTGGATCATCCGATCAAGCTGTCCGGCCAGGACACCGGCTGCAACGCGGAAGGCGGCCAGGCGGCGGCGACCAAGCTGGCTTCCGACCCGACCATCGTGGCGGCCATTGGTTCCAACTGCTCCAGCGAAGCCAAACCCGGCGCTCCGATCCTGTGGAAGGCCGGCATCTGCACGGTTTCCCCCTCGAACACCGCTCCGTATCTGACCGCCAAAGACCGCGGCCCGGAATACGACGGGTACCTGCGCACCGCGCATAACGATACGATTCAGGGCGCCGTGGCGGCCAAGTTCGCCATTGAAAAAATGGGCGTCAAGACCGCGGCCACCATTCACGATGGTTCCGTGTACGCCGAACAGTTGCAGGCCGTGTTCGTCGAAACCTTCAAGAAAATGGGCGGCACTATCACCGCTCAGGAAGCCGTGGCCCCCACGGACACCGACATGCGTCCCGTGCTGACCAAGATCGCCACTGGCAAGCCCGCGTTCCTGTATATGCCCATCTTCATCGCCGCCGGCGGCCACATTTCGCGTCAGCTCAAGGAAGTGGCCGGCATGGAAAAGGTGGTCGTGATGGGCGCGGACGGCATGTTCTCCCCCGACTTCTACAAGGCGGCCGGCGAAACGGCCATCGGCATGTATCACTCCAGCCCCGACTTCTCGGCCTTCGGCGACGCGTACAAGGGGTTCCTGGACAAACACATGAAGAAATACGGCGAAAAGCCGCTGGCGCCTTTCCACGCTCATGGCTACGACGCGGCCATGATAGTCTTCGCCGCCATTGAAAAAGTGGCCGTGAAGGACGCGGACGGCGGTCTGACGATCGGCCGGAAAGCTCTTCGCGACGCTCTGTACGCCACCAAGGACTTCAAAGGCCTGACCGGCAACATCACCTGCGGCCCCACCGGCGACTGCGCCGACCCGCGGATCGCGGTGTACATCACCACCGAAGACAACGTGAAAAACGGCGTTATGCCCGACAAACCGTTCTGGAAGCCGTACTAATCCAAGGTTGAAACGGGAACATCCGGGCGGCCCAATGGGCCGCCCGGGGTTCCCCGGTCACCGAACGGTCGAAAATCCGGGCCGACCGCCCGTAGGATGGGTCCTCCACCGCTCCGACATCCCCTCGCCGGGAACCCAACCCCTCTTCGACCGTCATCTCCAGATGGGAACCCTACAGTCAACGTTCGGACAGGCGACACAACATGGCACTAGAAGCAAAAATCGCCCGATTAAGGGACCGCATCACTCCCACCGACCTCGTCATGTGGCTGCTCGGCGGATCGCTGATGATCCTGATTTTATATGGATCAACCGCCACCTTGATCTCCGGTCGTTACACGCTGATGCAATGGATCGATTTCGTGATTTTCGGTCTGGCCCAAGGCAGCATTTACGCGCTCATCGCCATGGGCTACACCATGGTGTACGGCATTTTGCGCATGATCAACTTCGCTCACAGCGAAGTGTTCATGAGCGGCCCTTACACCGCTTATTACGTGGCCGCGGCGTTTCATAAAAACGGCATGTTGGCATCCTACCCCCTCCTTTCCCTGGTGCTGATCTTCATTGTTTCCATGGCCGTTTCCACGCTGATCGCCTATCTTTTGGAACGAATCGCCTACCGGCCTCTCCGCACGGCGCCCCGCCTGGTCCCTCTGATCACGGCCATCGGCGCCTCCTTCTTTCTCCAGTATCTGTTCCGCGGCCTGTACGGCTCCGGATTCCAGGCCTATCCGGTGATTAAAAGCATCGAAGGCCAGTGGGTGCTGGGATCTTTGCGAATCTTGAAATTTCAGGCCGTGGTGATCGTCGCCGCGGCCTTGTTGATGGTGGCCCTGTATCTCTTCGTGCAGAAGACCCGCGTGGGCAAGGCCATCCGTTCCGTTTCCGAGGACAAGGAAGCATCGGCCCTCATGGGCATCGACGTGGACCGGATGATTTCCATCACCTTCATCATCGGCGGCATGGCGGCCGGCGCGGCCGGCGTGCTGTACGCCTTGATGTTCAAGCAGGTCCACTTCTTCATGGGCTTCATCCCGGGCATCAAAGCCTTTACCGCGGCGGTTCTGGGGGGCATCGGCAACATTCCCGGCGCCATGTTGGGCGGTATTTTGCTGGGCCTGGTCGAATCCGTGGGCCCAAGCCTTTTCCTGGATGGCCTGGGCATCGTGGCCCCGTACCAGCTCAAGGACGCCATCGCCTTTACCGTCCTGGTGCTGGTGCTCATTTTCCGGCCCACCGGCATTCTGGGTGAACGCCTGGCCGTCAAAAAAGCCTGACCCTGGAATCCCCGATCTCCGGGTTGTTCGGAAAGGAATTGGAAAGAATGGGCAAGGGACAGTCGGACTGGTTGACGGCCATCAAACTGGGCCTGATCGGCGGCGTGATCGAAGTGTTGCTCGCGCTGATCGGTATGGTGGAAGCCTTCAGCGAGCGCCAGATCGTGTACGAAATCATCTCCATGGGGCATACCCTGGTTTTCATGACCGGGGCCCTGGTCACCTATTTTACAACCC
>JAGVGV010000082.1 GCA_020056895.1 Deltaproteobacteria bacterium | reverse complement strand
CGCGGCCGCGGCCCCGTCCGTTGAAGCAGGAGGCGTGGCGGCCGTTTCCGGAGCCGGCGAAGCAGGGGGCGCCGGAGTGGTCAGATCGGATTCCTCGATGGGCTTGGATGGCATCAGCACCGCCAGTTCCTTTTCCCAGCCGCCGATCTCTTTGGCTTTGTTGATGAATTCAGCGGCCAGCCGCTTGGCTTCGTCGTCCGCCTTCACGGCCTTCTGGTCTTCTTCCGCCCGAACCTGAACCTCTTCAAAGGCCGGCAGGTGCGATTCGGACCGTTCTTTGCACTGAAAGAGATAGTGCCCGTTTTTCAGCGTGATCAACGGACCGATTTCGCCCTTCTTGAGGGCCAGGGCCGACTGAACCAGCGTGTCCGGATCGGCCTCCGCTTCGTTGAGGTCCTTGGGCGGGTCCCCCGGAAGCTGGTTGGCGCTGAGGTTGGTCGAAAGGGACCGCACATCGCTGAACAGGCCGGTGGTCTGGACGGTGAGCCCCAATTCCTTGGCCTTGGCTTCGAAATCCTGGCTGAGCATGATCTGGTTATACGCGTCGTTGGCTTTTTGGGCGGCCAGTTCCGAGGCCGCTTTTTGCGCCAGTTTCTTGCGGATGTCTTCCTTCACTTCGTCGAGCGGCCGGGGGCCGGCGGGCTTTTTGTCTTCCAATTTGATGATATGGAAGCCAAAGGGCGTGCGCACCAGGTCGCTGATGCGGCCTTTTTCCAAATTGAAGGCCGCTTCGGAAAAAGCGGGCGTCATCTGGTCACGGGAGAACCAGCCCAGATCGCCGCCGTTGGTTTTGGACCCCAACCGCGCCATGGATTCCCCGCCTTCTTCGGACTGGTCCACGACCTGGTTGTCTTCGGAATGCTGGTCGGCCAGCATGGCGAAATCGCTTTCGGGTTTCCGGGCTTCATCCAGCACGGTCTGAGCCTTGGCCTTGATCTCTTCCACCTGTTTTTCATCCAGGCTTTGGTCCACGCGGAAAAGGATATGGCGGGCCCGGACCTGTTCGGGCAGCGAATATTGGTCGAGATCCAGGTCGTACGTTTCCTGGATTTCCATGTCGCTCACCACGGCCTGGTCCTGGAACCGGCGCGGAGTAAAGGACACGTAGGCGATGTCCATGCGGAGCGGAACCCGGTATTTTTCCTTGTTTTTTTCAAAAAAATCCTTGGCCTCGGCCGGGGTGACGGTCACTTTGCTCATCAGCTTGGCGGGGTCGAAACCCACGTATTGGATTTCGATCTTGTCCCTTAGAAAATGGAAATAATCACGGGCCTCGGTTTCCGAAGCCTTGGCCAGGCCCGCGATAAGTTGCTGCATTTTCAAAAGGATTTTATCCCGCCGGAGGGATTCTTCGTATTGCTCGGGAGAAAAATGAAGCCGCGACAGGATGGATTGGTATTGCCGCCGGTCGAAACGGCCGTCCACCTGGAAAACGGGCGTGTCGGCGATGGTCCGCTGCAGGTCCGCCAAGTCCACGTCCACGCCCCATTTTTGGGCCTGCTGGAAGATCAGGTGATCGTTGATCAGCTTTTCCATGGCCCGCCGCTTCAGGTTCAGGGCCTCCAGCAATTCCTCGGTGATCTGGTTGCCATACTGCTGTTGGACCATTTCCCGCATTCGGTAATGGGTTTCATTGAACTCGGCCACGGAAATCGGCTGGCCGTTGACGGTGGCCACCCGGGTGTGGTCCCGATCCCTTGAGGCCGAAGCGCCCCAGAAAATGAAGACCACGATGATGATGGCGATAAGGACGTTGATGATCCAACTGCGGGCGTGCTTTCGCATGAGGTCGAGCATACGTTTATCCTGAATGTCCGTTAGGTTCCCGGGGACAAGGAAAACCCCGGGATGGATCGGCCTGATCCCTAGGGTCGTCCGGACCGGGACCGAATCCGGTTTTTCATATACCAGTCGGCGCGGAAAAGCAAGGCCCGGCGGGTCGATTTCGCCAGGAAGGGCGGTTTGGGGTCACTTGCCGGTCTTTTTTTCCTTTTCGGTCAGGTTCCGGGTGGTTTCGGGCGTGGTTTCGGGCCGATACTTGTAGTCCACCGGACGGGCGGGAGCGCCCGCCTTTTTCATCCGGTCCTTCAACCCGTGAACTCGGGTTTCGACCGCGCCGGGATTGTGATAAACCGGGAGCAGAGCCTCGTATTCGGCCAGCGCTTCCGGGTTCCGCCCCATTTCCTCCAGTGTGGCGGCTTTCAGGAACCGGGCGGTCGAGGCCAGGGAATGGTCCGGGAACCGATCAATAAACGCTTCGAAAACGTACAAGGCTTCTTCGTGCCGGCCCAGGCGAAAATGGGCTCCACCCAGTTCGATGAACGCCTGGGGACCAAAGGACGAACCCCGTGATTCGGCCAGCAGCCGGCCCAGTTCCTCGATGCCTCGTTCGGGATCGTCCTTGGAAAAACGGGCCAGGGCCAGCCGGAACCGGAATTCCATCCGGTCGGGATGCTGGGGCCGGTCCCGGATCAGAGTTTGGTACTCGCGGATGGCCGCGTCCCAATCCTGGGTTTCCTCGAAGGCTCCGGCCAGGATTTTTCGGGCCTCGAAAGAGAAATCGCCGGCCGGATGCTGGATCATGAGCCGCCGGAAGGTCCGGACGGCTTCGCCCCGCCGGCCCAAGGCATAATACTCGATCCGGCCCAGTTCATACAGCGCCCGGTCTCTTCGGCCGCCTTGGGGATATATCTCCAAGTACTTCTTGAGGACCTTGATGGCGTCCTCGAACCGGCCGCTATCGTAGAATTGGGTGGCCAGGGAAAAATAGTCCTCTTCCGAGTTCGGTCCGCAAGCGGTCAAGACCACCAGACTGAACAGAATCAGCCACCCGATCCGCCGTCCGAGGCTGATTCCGGAAGCCGCCGGCCCCGCCGCTGAAGGGAAGGGCGGTTGTTTTCTTTTTATCTCAGCCATGCCATGCCGCCGATTCTAAAACCCTTTGGCCCCCATCCAGGAAGGTTGGGGGCCTGGGCGGAAGTACTATGGGCCAGCCAGGCCGGCAATGTCAAACCACTCCGGCGGCCGCCCGGTCCGCCGCCAGGGGCTGGTCCCGGCCTTCTGGATGGTTTATAGTGATTTCGCCGCCGTGACTTCGGAGCCGGAAAGCGACGGAGGGAAAAGCGGGCCGAAAAAACGATGAAGGAAGCGTTAAACCGTGGGTACGTTTTTGGAAGCGCTGGGGTTTCTTTTCCTGCTGGTGGTGTTGCTGCTGGCCGGGGTGCTGTTGCTGGTCCGGTTGTATGTACGCCGGATCCGTTCGGCCCTGTTGGGATTCAGCCTCCAGCCGTCGCGGATTCACCTCGAGGATGACCCCCGCCCCGGCTGGCTGGATTCCCCCCAGGCGGCGGCCCGGGTTTTTTCCTTCTGGGACATGGGCTTTCAGCCGGGAACGCCGTACCGGATTCCGGGATTGAAAGACGCCCGGCTGTGCAGTTTTTTCAAGGCCGATGAAGGCCTTTTGGGTGTGCTGTACCACCACCCGGACGCGGGCTGCTGGGTGGACCTGTCGGCCCACTTGGACGACGGCACGGAATTGACCGTTACCGATGCCCCGGCCGACGAACCCTTGGCCACGCGGCCCGGCGTGGTTCGAATTCACCGCCCCCTGGCCTCGATGGCGGCCTTGTACGAGCGGCTGAAAACCGAACAGGCGGGGCGGACGACCCGGCCCTTTACCCAATCGGATTTCGCCATGCGGTTCGAGCGGGTGTACGAACAGGATATGGCCTGGCGCAACGACCAGGGCGGCGTGACCCGGGAACAGGTCCGCCGCATGGCCCGAATCAACAAGGTGGACCTGACCGAGGACGAGATCGAGGACGCTCATCGGGAGATCAAGCGGGATGAGTTATGGTCGTGGCATGACGAATGCCTGACTCAGTACGCGGAGGAAACGCCAGCCTTCGTCCGGGACTGGTCGGATCAGGACGGCCAGTTTTTGATCGTAACCCCAAAGGCGGCTCCCGGAGCGTTTCTGGATTATATTTCGGACCTGGTGGAGTTGGACGAGGAGGAACTGGCCCGGCTGGAATCTCAGGTCCAGCGGGGAATGAGCGCCGGTGAACTGTTCGATCAGATCAACGGGGAACGCGAACCAGGCCGGAAGGCCCGGCGAGTGGGGTCCGTCTATTACCCCGTGGCGGCCGACATCTGGTGGGCGCCGGACGAAACCCCCGAATCGGCGCCTAATGGATTGAAGCGCGTTT
>JAGVGV010000343.1 GCA_020056895.1 Deltaproteobacteria bacterium | reverse complement strand
TTTATAATATTACAACCACTTATTTTTTTTCCTATCCGTTATATTATAATATTTTTCATGGCATCCGTTATTTTTTTCAAAATATAGATAGTGTATGCTTACTGCAGTCGAAATGGAATTACGGAGGAAAACGTGATGCCTGATGAAAGAGTTAACCCAAGAATATCTGTCAATAAACTGGGGGAATATCTTTGTGCTAGTCCCGCAAGGAGAAGAACTATTATCCGCGACCAAAAACACCCTAGTGATTTTGTTGTTGCTAGATACAATCATGTATATGATGCTATCGTAGATTATCTATGTTCAGGGAACGATATGGCTAGAATATTCCAAGCAATAGATACTCTAAGGGCTATCGTGCCAGATACGGATTTTAAGGAACAAGATAAATTACTTAGCATTAACGCGTTAGAATCATTTTCAAGAATTGCTAACAACCTCACTATTGAAGGTGCGAACTACTCATCGTTTGATCGAAAACCACCACGTTTGCACATAAATGGCGTCGATATAAGCGTGCGGCCAGAGATTCAACTTATAAGAAGCATTCGGAATAATTCAAAAGTTGGCTTTTTTAAATTATACATTGGGAAGACCCATCGACTCACCCAAGAGGCAGCTGCTTACATTGGTGCATTAATACGGATGTATACAGAAGCATTTATTGCAGAACTAGGGGATTATGATCCGCACATATGTAAAGTAGTTGATGTTTTTTCTGAAAAAATATACCCTGCACCAGCTTCATATGTTAGAAGAATGAACGATATTGAGGCGGCATGCGATGAAATATCCAGAACTTGGAATTATTATTGATTGGTAACTCAATGATTTCATGTTTAAATTAATATGATCCCAAATAAGTCCCATACGGCTTTCGGGGGGTGTGGGGGCGCTTTGGCCACCAAAGCGGCCCCCACAATTTCAAACATCCTCACGAAAAGAGGCGATAACTGCTACCGAGGTGGACTGCCCAACGGCAACTTACGGCTTTCGGGGGGTGCGTGGGGGGAGCTTTGGCCTCCAAAGCCGCCCCCCACATTCCTTCCATCTTCTAGAATGAGAGAATACCGCAACCGCTTCCAACTCCCCAACAGGCCCCCAGCATCGTTCAGAAGTCGGCGGCTGGTGTGGCCGTCTCAAACGGGGCCGCCAATCCAGTCCCCGGCTCTGCCGGGGGAACCCAGAGTTTGACAGTTCCGGGAGTACGTTCTTCCTGTGCAAGCTCACGATGTGTCTGAGTGTGTGGACCGTGCGCAACGGATTACCGATGCTGGATCTGATCGGCTCCCCGTGCGCGGTCAGGCCCCTTTGAGGGGCCAGCGCACGTCAAGCCTCCGGCTTTGCCGGAGGTATCTGACTTCGGGTAAACACGTGATGCCTTGGTTCAGGCGAGGTCCGACCCTTGCCGGTTCATATGCTCCAAGAAGCACTCGATCATTTCTTCCGTTTTGGCCGCGGCCGTATCCCCATCCCGGTTTTCCACGGCCGAAAGAATCTGGTCCCAGAAAAAAAAGGCTTCCTCGGCCATTTCTTCGTTGCCCTTCAAGAACTTGGATGCGTACCGGACGATGTTGTCGTGAATTGGGCTCAGAACGGCTTGGTAGGTCCGGTTGGCGCTGATGACGATCATCTCCCGGCGCAACCGGTGTTCGGTCCTTAGCAGTTGATACCAGCCGGTTTCGCCTCGGCCCAGGCAGGCCCGCAGCTTTTCGCGGTACGCGGCCAGGTTCTGGATTTCCTGGTCCGTGGCCCGTTTCAACACCAGCCGGATCAGCCCGCCTTCCACGTTCCGCCTGAATTCGCTCAGTTCGCGGGGCGTCAGTTTCAACTGGCGCATCAGCAATTCCAGGCTTTCGGAGACCATGGCCGTGGACGGTTCGCGGACGAAGGCTCCGCCCTTGGTGCCTTTTTTAACCGTAATCAACCCTTTTTGCTGTAATATGGCCAAGGCTTCCCGGATGCTGCCCAGGCTGGCGCCGAGCATGGTCTGAAGACTCCGGGTGGTGGGCAGGCGGTCCCCCGGGCCGTATTCACCGGTCAGGATGGCGCTTTCCAGTTGTTGGCACACCTTTTCGACCAAGCTGGTTTTTTCAATTTTTTGAAGCAACGGCTCGGAGCCTCCCGGCATTGATTAAAGTTTTATTCAATGAATCTTAATGGGTTTTATTGATAATAACAAGGTGCTCGACCGCTTCACGGAAAAAAAGCCCCGGTCCAGCGCGTCCACGCCGGACCAGAGCCTTGGAATTCCATTGGGGAAACGGATACCGGGGTTCGGAGCCGCCCGCAAAGGGCCTTCCAAAAGGGATTCCTTGACCTTGGACGGAGCCTCGGAGGAAGGGAATCCAATCCTCGAAATGCCTACAGTATTCCTCCGGTTGGGTTCCCTCCTCCGCCTCGCCCCAAGGCCAAATTCCTTATGGAGGGATGGGCGTTTAATCGATCGCGTCGAACTTACAGGTGGAAATGCAGGTCAAACACTTGATGCATTTCGCCCGATCGATCCGGGCCGGCTGTTTTTTCTCCCAGGAGACGGCGCCCACCGGGCAGGCTCGGAAGCATTGGCCGCATTTGGTGCATTTTTCCAGGTTTACCACGAATTTCACCAATTCGGCGCAACGCTTGGCCGGGCAGCGTTTTTCGATAATGTGGGCTTCGTATTCGTTCCGGAAATACCGGAGGGTGGACAAAACCGGATTGGGCCCGGTCTGGCCCAGGCCGCACAGGGCCGATTCCCGGATCATCCCGGCCAGTTCCTCCAGGAGGGTCAGGTCTTCGGGAACCCCGTGGCCGTGGCAGATTTTTTCAAGAATCTGGAGCATCCGGCGGGTGCCTTCCCGGCAGGGGGTGCACTTGCCGCAGGATTCATCCTGGACGAAATCCATGAAGAACCGGGCCATATCCACCATGCAGGTGGTTTCGTCCATCACGATCATGCCGCCGGAACCCATAATGGCGCCGGCTTTAATGATGGCTTCGTAATCGCAGGGGGTATCGAGGTATTCTTCGGGGATGCAGCCGCCGGAAGGGCCGCCGAGCTGCACGGCTTTGAATTTCTTTTTGTTGGGGATTCCGCCGCCGATGGTATAAATGATGTCCCGGATGGGGGTGCCCATGGGGACTTCCACCAGGCCGATGTTGTGAACGGCTCCGGTGAGGGCGAAGACCTTGGTGCCCTTGCTGGTTTCGGTGCCGATGGAGGCGTACCAGTCGCCGCCCTTGAGAATGATGGGCGACACGTTGGCGAAGGTTTCCACGTTGTTGAGGACCGTGGGTTTGCCCCACAGGCCGGCCACGGCGGGGAAAGGCGGCCGGGGCCGAGGCATGCCCCGCTGGCCTTCGATGGACCGCATGAGGGCCGTTTCTTCGCCGCAGACGAAGGCGCCGGCTCCCTGGTACACTTCCACGTTGAAGCCGAAGCCCGATCCCAGGATGTCATCGCCCAACAGGCCGTATACCCGGGCCTGATCGATGGCGATGTTGAGCCGCCGCACGGCCAGGGGGTATTCGGCCCGGCAATAGATGTACCCCTGATGAGCGCCGATGGCTCGGGCCGCGATAATCATGCCTTCGAGCACGGAATGGGGGTCGGCTTCCAGGATGGACCGGTCCATGAACGCGCCCGGGTCGCCTTCGTCCGCGTTGCACAAAACGTATTTGACATCGCCCGGCGTCGCCGCGCAAAAAGACCACTTGACTCCGGTGGGAAACCCACCCCCGCCCCGGCCGCGAAGACCGGATTTTTTCATTTCGTCCACGATCTGGGCGGGGGTCATTTCCAAAAGGGCCTTGCCCGCGGCCTGGTATCCATCCCGGGCAATGTACTCGTCGATGGCTTCGGCGTCGATCAGCCCCTTGTTCCGAAGGGCGATGAGCTGCTGGTTGGCGAAGAAGGGGATATCCAGCATGCCTGGAATCCCTTCCTTTTTCGCCGGCTCCCGGTAAAACAGCCGTTCCACCGGCCGGCCTTTTAAAAGATGCTCGCCGACCAACTGAGGCATGTCCGCCACGGTGAGCTTTTGGTAAAAAATCCCTTCGGGGTATACCACCATCACCGGTCCCGCGGCGCAGTACCCATTGCACCCGGTCTCCACCACCCGGACTTCCTCGGCCAGCCCCGCCTTGCGGATTTCCGCCTCGAGGGCCTTTTTCACTTCGTTGGCGCCCGATGAATGGCACCCCGTGCCGCCGCAGATCAACAGATGGGAGCGAAATCGAATCATGGCTCGCTCTATCCCTTCAGTTAGCGGGAGGACGGTCCGATGACCGGAACTCCCGGATGGTCAAGACGCCGTCAGCCGTCAGCGATCAGCTGTCAGCTCGATCGGAACGAGAGCAATTCCATGGATGCTCCAGAAACCCTCCGCCCTCGGGCGTCTAGTGAGACGACCAGGGACGAAAGAGCATTCCTCGCGGCCAGGCCGAAAAGGAGTTTCCATTCCATCGCCCTTTTTCCTTAAAAGCTGACAGCTGATCGCTACTCCTTGTGTTCCGTCCCCTTGCCCAGAGCGAAATCCGTTTGGATTTCCCCTTCCAGCACATGCCGGCGGAACACCTGGCGCATCTTGTTTTTGTCCATGAAATGGTACCGGATGGCTTCCTGGCCCAGTATTTCCACCGTGACCAGAGGTTCTTCGGAACAAAGGCCAATGCAGCCCGAGGTGGTCACGGTCACATCCCGCCGGCCGGCAAGGGTCAGTTCCTCCATCAAGGCTTCCATCACCTGCCGGGCGCCCGAAGCGATGCCGCAGGTCCCCATGTGGACGGTGACTTTCGCCGTGGCCCCGCCTTCCCGGAGCATGGTTTCGTTATGCACCCGGTCCCTGATTTTTTTCAGGTCGTCCAGTTTCAGCTTGGTCATGAGCGACCGTCCTTTTCACGCCTTAAATCGGCCCCAGTTCAGCGAGCGCCGCGCTCAGGTTTTCCTTCAAAAACAGGATCACGTCTGGATCGGCCAGTGGGACCCCGCCCAGTTCCTCTTTCACCATCCGGGTATCCAGAACAAATTCCCCTTCCGGAACTACCTGGCGGTAGATGAAATCCACGTCCGACCGGCCCACCATCAGGGTAAGCAACGTGCCGGCCATGTTCCCCAGAGGGGCCCGATCCCAATGCCCCAGTTCGAATTCGGCCGTCACCCGGGCGCCCCGTCCGGGATTGGATTGGATCCGGAAACTTCCTCCGGCCGCTTCGGCGGCCTGCTTGAAGAGCGCCAGCCCCAGACCCACCCGCCGGGTGGTCCGGGTGGTATAAAAAGGATCGGTCACCCTGTTTTGGGTTTCGGCATCCATGCCCCGTCCGTCATCGATTATGTCGATGATCAAGCGGCCGACCGGCCGGGAAAGGGTCAGAACGATCTCGATGACCTTGGCGCCGGCGGCCAGCGCGTTTTCGGCGATGTCCAAAATATGCAGCGAAAGTTCATCCACGTCAACCACCTGCTGCATTCATTCCGGTTGGTCGAGGCGGGGGATAAAGGGCGTGAATCCTCCGGCCGTTTTCTCCTTTGAGCGCCATCCGGATTTCCCGAAACGTGGGGGATTCGAGTTCGAATTCGGTCCAGGCCAAGCCCACCTGGTCCGGGTGGTGGGCGTCGGACGACCGGATCAGGGGGTGGCCGCGGGCGTCGGGTCGTTCGGCCAAAAAACGTCCGGGATCGACTCGGCGGGATAGCTCCAGCGCGTCCAGCGCCGGGTTTTCCGGTACGAACCCCAGAACGGCTAGCAGCCCAAACATGGGCCGGTCCACGTGGGAGGCCACGGCCAAGCCGCCCCGCTCGTGGATGGCCGCCACCACCTGGGTGAGGTCCAGGGAAACGGCGCCGATGAGCATCCGGTCCACGAAGCCCAAAACGTCGTCCTCTTCGTTCACCACCACCTGGTCGCCGAACAAATCGGGCCGGTGGGGCTGGTCGGTCAGGCGTTGGTACACCAGGTCCTGCATGGACAAAGCCGCGTGGACGGTTTCGAAGAGCCCCAAAACGTGCACTTCCTCCACTGTACAGATTTCCAGGCCGGGAATCACCATTGGGCGGAGGCCAGCCGCCCGAATCACGGCGGCCGCGTTTTCGGCGCTGTTGTGGTCCGATACGGCAATCATATCCAGGCCCTTTTCCCTGGCCGCCGCCACCAGGGCCCGGGGGGACATATCGAGATCCCCGCAGGGGGAAAGGCAGGTATGGAGGTGAAGGTCGGCCCGGAACAGGGGCATCTTGCCCTCCTCGCGGGCCCCGCATAAGGCGCGTGGCCCGGGGAGCGGTTCGGCCGGAAAGGGGGTTCAGCCCACCAGAGGATACAACCGGCCGGCGGTTTCAAAGGCGGTTCGATCGGTCCCCAACAGGGGCAGGCCTTCGGCATCGGCCCGGGAAACAGTGTCCTCGGACGGAGCCCGGCCGCCCACCAGAATCACTCCGGCCAGGTCTTTCAAGAGCGCCGCGGCCACGGTATTGACGTGCCCCTGAAGAGTGATCCAGACCGCTCCGGCCGGGGCGTTGGCCATCACGTCGCTGATCAGGTCCGAAGCATATCCCCCGGTGACCTTCCGGTCCAGCCCCTTCGAGCCGGCCAGAACCGTCAGCCCCAGGGCGTCGCGGATTTCGGCCAGGGTCATTGGCCTTTCTCCTTTTCATCCAGAGTGTGGAAGGGACATTGGGCCAGGTCGGCCCGGCCCATCACCACGTCCTCGGCCAGAGTCCGGCAGTCCGGAGCCCCGCACACGCCGCAGAGCCGGCCGGGCAGCCGAGCTGTCAGGTCGTTGATCTTTTTCATTTTTTTCATGGCTTTCAAGGGGTTTTCGTCCAGCACCATCTGGCTGGGGGTCATCACCCGGTCCGTTTTGAAAAAGCCTTCCCGGATCAGCGGTTCAATATCCCGGAACCGGACCCGGGGCATGGTCCCATACATCTGGACCAGCCGCCGGAGCGTGGCCCGGGCGGTGAACCGGTTGTCCACGGTTAGGGGGCCGCCCAGGCAGCCATCGGGGCAGGTGTTGCATTCGATGTACCGAAAGTCGGCCAGCAGTCCGGACGACACCTGTTCCAGGACTTCAAGCGTTTCCCCCAGGCCGGTCACGGAAAGGGTTCGTTCGGCCATCAGGGCCCGGCTGACGCCGTCGGCGGACAGTTCGTACCCCAGACCCGCGCCGCCGGCCCGGAAACTCATCAGGTCGCGGTCTTCGTCGGTCAGGGTTTTGAGCTTCTGGTAGATCGGTCCGAACAGGTCCTGCATACCCAACGACCCGTTGATTTCGGGTGATTCCCCATAGGACGGGCGCCGGAACGCCACGGTTTTGGCGGCGCAGGGAGTCAGGTGGAATACGCCAATGTCCGACGGCGGCAGACCCAAACGGCGGGTCAGGGTCCGGCGGATGTGGCGGGCCGCGACCCGGCGGGGACTCAAAATGGGCGCCACGTTGGGAATGAGTTCCGGAAACCGTTTTACGATCAGGTTCATCACCACCGGGCAGGTGGGGGAGAGCGCCGTTCGGACCTGGGGGTTGTTCCGGAGCCATTCCCCTAAAGCCAGTTGAACCCATTCGCAATACAGGGCGCCGTCCACCACGTGGTCGAAACCCATTTTGCACAGGGCCACCAGAATTTCGTTGGGGCTAACCTCTTCGCCGAACTGAGTGTATAAAACCCGGGAAACGATCAGCACGTTGATTTTATACTGGGCCGTGTCCTGAATGGTGGAAACGGCCGGCCCGACGGCTCGCTGGGGGCAGGCCCGGATGCATTCCCCGCATTCCACGCATGCTTCGGGTAAAATCACCGCCCGGCCGTTCCTCAGGCGTACCGCCTGAGTGGGGCAGGCCCGCAGGCAGACCACGCAGCCCGTGCATTTGGCCTCGTTGACTCGAACGGATAGTTCGGGCCGGGAAGCCGGTTCGTTCATGGGGCTTCCTCCCAGAGGTGGTTAAACCGGATCTCGAGCCGGGCGCCTTGTCCGGGGGCGGATTCGATCCGGAACTCATCGGAATTTTTAAGGATGTTGGGGAGACCCATCCCGGCTCCGAACCCCATGGCCCGGATTTCTTCGGTGGCCGTGGACCAGCCTTCGCGCATCGCCAGGCCAATATCCGGAATCCCGGGGCCCTGGTCTTCCACCAGGACCAGAACTCCGGCTTC
>JAGVGV010000715.1 GCA_020056895.1 Deltaproteobacteria bacterium | reverse complement strand
TAAAGCCAGGCGCCAGGCATCGGGCTGGTCCGCCGCCGCCGCCAACACGGGCAGGGCGCTCCGGAGCGGATGGGCGCTCAGCAGATCGGCCGTGATTTCATAAAAAAAACGCTGGGTCAGATCAAGCGGTTCCGCTCCCGACCCGGTTCCCGGCCCTTGGTCCCGCCAGATGCGCGTCAGCGCGTGTATGGTCAGTTCGACCGTCACAGCGGTTCCCCTCCGGTCGGCACGTTCAGAACATCGGCCGGAACAAATGAAAAAAGCAATGCCGGCGGGCCTTGAAGCCAGCCGATCCGGTCCGGCCGCCGGCGGATTATGTCTTCCAGCCGTTCCAGGGACCCCAGCCCCAGCCTCTTTTGAACCTCTTCCAAGGGCGCCACCATCACCTCGTCCAAAAGCGCGGCCAGGTCCTGCCAAAGCTCCGCGTCATCGCCCAAACGTTCCTGCGTCTGGTGGATCATGTCCTCGAACAGCCCCTTGAGGGCCGGATCGAGGTTTCTAACCAGCCATTCCCGCACCGCTTCTTCGGGCACGGCTTCGCCGTGATGGGCCAGGTCGCCGGCCCGGGTTTCGGACATCAATTGCCTTAGCGCCTTCAGCCCCGCCAGGGCTTCCACTGGCGGTTCATACAGCGGGGCTTTTTTTTCGATCAAGCCCGAAAGGAGCCTTCGAGTCCGCGCCGCCGTGGGGCTGATGGGCAGGCGTGGGTCACGGATCAGGATCACGTGTTGGTAGCCCTTTTGGCCGGCCCGGGATTCAAGCCTTCTGAGCCGGGCCGCCAGGCTGCCCATATTCAAGTGGTTGCACAGGCTGATGCGGTACCGCGTCCGGTCGTGAACCAAGGTCATGTCCGCGTCGCCCTTCACCCGGGGATCGATGGCCCAGGGCGGCCCCAGCACCTGGGATAAAAGAGTCAGGCCGTGGCGGAGGTTTTCGTCCGTTTCCCCCGGGCCGGACCGGAGCAGGGCTTCCAGCCGATACCGGTCGTAGGCCGTGGAAAGGTGCTCATCCAGGTCCGCCGCTTCGGGTGGCCTGCCCCCCAACTGATCGAAAATAAAGGCGGCATGAGTGATGATCCGCCGGGCGGTGGACGCTCCGGAAGCGAACAGGGGTTCAAGCTGGTTCCAGGGAATGGGCCACAATTCGTCATCGGGATGTTCGGCCCGCATGGGGGCTAGTTCAGGCCAGGCCCGAAGCCGCCGAGCCACCAACCGGCGGCCCTGTTCGGCGTCCAATGGATCGAGCACCCCCACGGTGCGGGCCAGCCGGTCCCAATCGGACTGGCGGACGGCATCCCGAAGATGGTCCAGCACCGACGACTGGATGCACGAAATCAACAGCACGCCTTTGGAATGATTGAACAACGCGGCGGCCATCTGACCGAATCGGAACAAGGCGTCCTGATCCTGTCGGTGGGCCTGAAGAGCTTCGATCTGATCGAAACAGACCACGATGGGCAGCCCGGGCGCGGCCAGGCGGCACAAGGCCAGAACCATTTCCCGAGCCTGATCCTCGCGGTCCCGTTCGTCCACGGGGTCCAGCGACAGGTCCAACCTCCGGAGCGCCGATTCGGGCAGACCATCGCCCCGAAGCCAGGCTCGGGCGTCGGCCACGTTTTTTCCCATGAGCACCAGGCTGAGGGCCTGGCCCAGTTCCAGCCCAAGCTGGCTGTGCTGGTCCAATATTTCCAGGTTTTTCCTTAAATTGGGGGTTTCCTGGGCGCTCTGGCGGCGAACCCACAACAGCCAGTCCCGGGCCGACCGCCGCTGGGGGTCCAGGGCGGACATGCGGAAGGCCACCAGGCGTTGCAATTGGTTGGTTTCGCCCTGAAGGGGCCTTAGCAGATCGTCCACGAACCGGCGGCGAAGATGGGGCCACAAGCCGTGCGCACTGGTGCTCAGGGGAACGGAAACGAAAATGGCCCGGAGCAGCCGGTCGGAATGGCCGTTGCCCTGGTCCACGTTCAAGTACCGCTGAAGCCGGGCCAACAGGTGGGTTTTGCCCGACCCGGCCGGCCCGTGGAGCAGCACGGAATCGGTCTGACGCCGCCGCCGGACGCCTTCAAAAGCGTTCCGGCACCGTTCGAAGGCCTCCTGATGGATGGCGGGCACATCCAGGACCAGGGGCTGCCAGGCGTCGGTGACCACGTTGCTTTTGAACGGATTGGAAATTTGGCCCAAGGCCGTCATCGGGTCTCCTTCAACACCACGCCCACGTAGAACGTACCGCGCTCGTCCTGGACCAGGGCGTCCCGTTCCTCGGGGCCCAGACTGGCGGGAAAATCGTGAAAATGAAGGGCGACTCGGCCTTTTCGAGCCAGCCCCAGAACCGCCGCGTCGAATTCGGCCTTGCTCAGAAACACGGCCCGCCGGAGATCCCTCAGGGACACCAAAGCCCGTTCCACGGCTCGGGGTTCCACCAAAACCATGGCTTCCAGAATCAGGGCTTCGTGGTTGGGAAGGCCGGGTTCGGAACCGCCGGCGGATTCAATCCGGGAAGGCGTCAGGCCCAGCCGTTGCCCCAGCGAACGGTACACCACGGCGATGGGGCGTCCCAGCCGGTCCGCCACTCGGATCAGTTCCCGGACCGCGTCGTCCAGGTACGCATCCAGGGCCGGAGCCCTTAAGCTGTACCGGACCGGTCCCTTTCCCGAGGCCGGAGGATGTTCAAAAACCCGGCCGGTGGCCAGAAGAGGCCCCAAGTGACCGGTCACGTGCTTCAGGCTGGTTCCATACCCCGGCAAAAGAGTCATCCGGGCCGCCAGTTCCGACGCGGTCCGGTCCCCATCCCGCAGTTGTTCCAAAATCCGCACCTGCGCCGCGATATGGGGATCGAATCCGCAATAATAATCCACGGCCCCCGGCCGCCACCGCCAGGCGGTTCCTTCTTCGGCCAGGGCGTCCAATACTATTTTAACATCGGCCGGCCGGGCCCGATACATGGGCGCCAATTCCCGCGCCAATTGAACCGCCGTGACCGGCCGGACCAACCGGACCAGCGCGGACCGGACGGCCGCGCTCAAGGTACCCGAATCGATGATAGTGTGCCGTTGACCGCTCATGCCTGATTTCGATGGAAAAGTTGTGTTCCGGCCCCTTTGCCCCGAATCCACGATGAACGAGGGCTCCAGATTATCCCAACGGACGGGAAAGCACAAGAGGCCAGGGGCCGGGAATCAGGGCAGTGCCGGGAAAACCAAGGTGCATGCGGTGTTACCTAATGCCTATAGTGGAGAGGGCTTGGAGAAGCAGGGGGCGGGCCGGCCAGATGAATACCCAGGCCGATTTTGACAATTGAGTTCTCCCCTTGGGACGAATCCCCCGGGATCAAAAGCCGATTGGGGGATGGGCGCTTGTGACAAGTCACGCTGAAACTTTTGGAAAAGAAATGGCCATTACGGCCAAGGGACGATGATTCACCCGCCTACGGTAAGCGCGTGAAATATCACTAGTCCTCAAGCCGGCGGGTATGAGTGTACCCGGCCAGGAAACGGTCGTCCCGGCGGGCCACGAGCGTCAGGTTCAGTTGTTTGGCCGCTTCCACGGCCAGAAGCGTGGGGCTGGAAAGGCACAGCAGAACGGGCAGACCCGCCCGGGCGGTTTTGAGCACCATTTCCAGGCTGGCCCGGCCGCTCAGCAACACCAGTTTGTCGTCCAGGCTTCGGTTTTCAAGGAGCGAGCGGCCAATGACCTTATCCAAGGCGTTGTGGCGGCCCACGTCTTCGGCGCAACCCTCGAATCCGCCTTCGGGATTGTACAACGCGGCCGCGTGGACGCCTCGGGTTTGGTCATATAAAGGCTGGTGTCGCCGAAGGTCGCCCATGATGCCCAGAAGGCTGGACCAGCGAAAGCGTTGCCGGCTTTTCACTCGGCCCATACCCCGGCCCAGCTTGTTCAGGGCTTCCTTGCCGCACAGGCCGCAACTGGAAAGGGCCACCGTAGGCCGGTCGGGCAACCCCGCGGTAACGTCCAGGCCGGGGATGTCCACCTCGGCCCGAGTCATCTGGGCGCCCAGAAATTCGCCCGCCGGCCCCAGGGTGATCCGGTGAATCTGGTCCGGGGCGTCGATCAGGCCTTCGGTGAAGAGGTATCCGACCAGAAGATCGGTTTCGGCCCCTGGAGTCTGCATCAGCAAGCTGTGAGACCGGCCGTTGACCACCACTTCCAGGGCGGTTTCCCGGGCCAAATGGATCCGCCGAAGGGACGAATCCCCATCGGGGGCATCGTATACGACCGGAGCGGACGGTTCTTGTGGAATGTATTCAGTCATAGCGGATCTATTTAGCGGATCAACCCTTTCCCGGCAAGTCGTTTCTTCGGCCCCAACCCCAGGCCCAGCCCACTTGGGCGGCGTAGCGTCCGTATTCCGGAACTACGGCGGCGATTTTTCGTTCCTCGATGCCTGCCCGGACCACCTGAAGAACAATGAAAACCACGTAAATCGAAAGGTTGAGCCGGTTGTATCCGGCCAGGAGCACGCCCAGGGTGGAAACCAGGGACCCCAGGTACATCGGATGCCGGGTCCAGCGGTAGATGCCTTCCATCCGGACCTCGCGGACTTCGGCCATGATGGAAAAGGAATGCTTAAGGCTGACCACGCCGGCGGTAATCAGCAGCGTACCCAGGGCCATCAAGCCCAAGGCGATGCCCGGATGAACCGCCAACCGGCCGGGGGGCTTGAACGGCCAGGCGTCCAGAGCAAAGGGCAACGCCGCGCAAACAAAGGGAAAAACCACTTCGGCCCAACCCCGGGCGTGTTCCCTCGCCGGCCGGCGGACCAGATAGGCCAGCACGAAAAAACAGTATTGGATCGTGATCAGCCACCAAAGCCAGGTCCGCTGGGGGTTGAAGGCCACCCGCTGGCCGATCCAGAACAGAAAAAATAAGGCTCCGGCGGCCTGGCCCAGGCGGTGATGATAGAAAATTCGGGTCAAGGATGGGTGCATGCCTTTCTCGCGGTTTCGGGCGTCATTGTTCCCCGCGAAGGGAATTCGGTTGGCCAAGGCCTCTGGCCGCGCCGGGCCGAAAAGGATATGATGGAGTTCATGCGGCCGGAACCCAAACGCCCCCAACGCCTTTTCTCCAGGGCAAGCCTCGGCTTGGTTCGAGGCCTCATGCTGCTGATCGCGGCCTTATTGCTTCCGGCGTGCCAGGGATCGGCCTTTAGAAACCGGCCGCCCTCCGCCGAGGAACAGGTAGCCGCGTTTATCGAACGTCACCAGGCGGCCACTCAGGCTTCCGTTCAGGATGGCTGCCTGTTCCGGTCCCTTGTGGTGCGGCAGTATTTTTTCGGAGGCCAATGGTCCAGGCCGGAATACCTGCCCGATCCGGGGTACGCCCGGGGAGCGTACCGTTTCGTCCAACGGTCTTCGTGGTACACCGGACACCGCCTGCCGGAAGCCCTCGAACGGGAAGGTCTGGACGCCGAACGGATCGTTCGGGATGGCTGCGGCCGGACCTATCCCCACTTGGATCCAGGCCGGCCTGTTTACGTCCGTACGCCGGCCGACGCAACCTGGGAATACGGGTACGTCAACACCCCGCCGTATTTGCACTTCCGGGAAATTCAGATCGGCTGTTTCGCCTTTTCCACCCTGAACCAGGGATGCCGTTAGGTCCCGGACGGCCCCAACAATCCCCTCAGGTTAGGCGGAAACCGTCGCGCCGGAGTTCATCGAGTCTCTATTTCAAACTTTTCAGGTCCTTCCAGGTATGGCGCTCCAGAAAACTGCCCGGAACGTTGGCCTCCATTTCCTGAAACAGCGCGTACGGCGCGGCGAAGGACATCAGGTCGTCCTTCAGCAGCCGCTTCAGATACACCCGGGCGGATATGTCGTTCAGGCCCAACACGGCCCGGGGGGTTGGCGACTTGCTTTCATGGTACGGAAAAAGGAACAGCGTCTGGCAGCCCGCCGCCCAAGGAAAAAACACGTTCTGATTATGGCCCCGGTGGTAATTGGCCAAAATGGTCAGGGCGGAGATTTCATCCATATCGCCCAGAAAAACGACCACCGTGGGGGTTTCCAGGGCCAGGTCCACGTTGGCCAGGGGTTTGAACAGCACGTATTCGGTGGGAACGTTGGTGATGGGCAGGCTGTCGATGTATTTCCGGACCAGGTCGGGCGACTTGAGATAGCGTTCGCCGTGGACGAAGTTGTCGAAAGCTTCGGGCCTCAGGTACGGTCGGACCGCTTCCGCGGATGTACGGCCGGCTTCGGTCCGATCGTTGCCGTCGGATAAAAAGGCGCAAAAACCGTCCACTCCGCCGGGGAAGTTTTCATACTGATTTTCGAACCCCAGCCCCACTCCGCCGCCGAAACAGCCGAAGGTTTGGCGGTCGAAGGCCACGGTTTCTCCCTTGGCGGCGGCGGCCAGCATGAACATTACGCAGCCCCATTTGCCCGGATTGAACTGCTTGGCTTTTTCTGGCTTCTGGTCGGCCAGGATGATGGCGATGGGCGGGTGTTTCAATTCCATGGAACGGGCGATTTCGGAATTCATCGGCGGCTCCCTTCGCGATAGCCCTCGGCTTCAGACCGGGCTCGGAAAAGGGTTCTAAGGAATGGTCCGGACCCGGCCGGAATCGGAGTGATCCATCAAGGGCCGGACGTCCACGGCTTCGAAGTCCCGGCCCGTCAGCCGGTCCAGTTCCCTCAGGGCCACGTTGTTCCACCGGGGGTCCGGAGTTCCGGACAAGTGCCACGAGGCGCCGGGATCGGCCAGAATCAGGCCGTATCGCTGAAGGGCGGTGAGGATCACTCGGACGGACGGGGAAAAAGAGTTGACGCGGACGTTTTTTTTCAGGCGGAACCGCTGGCCCATGGGAGGGAACGATTCATCGTGCGCAAAGGTTCCCGGGGTTCGGGCCGGCCAAATTTTGGCTTTGCGGATGCGGGGGGCGGTGAACCGGATCGTATGCCGGATTTCTCCGGCGGCCGTTTCATCGTACCGGACCAGCCCGGGAAACACCGGCAGACCGGCGCCGTCGGCCGACGGCCGGCCTTCGGGCCGAAGGCGGTGGGACCCCAAATCGAAAACGGCTCCGGACAGCGCCCGCCACGATCCATCCGGCTGCCGGAAGGCTTGGGCCAGTTCGTACAGGCGGTTCGCGGCGGGATCGATCACGATTACCCGGCGGCCGGCCCGGCCCATCGGGCCGCCTTCCACTCGTGCGTCGGGAGGAATGGGGTAGGGACCGGGATCGCCGTCCGATTCCGGTGCGAATTCCACGCGGACTTTCGGTTGGCCAGCCGGAACGGTCTGGAAGGGAATGCCGGGTGTCGCGCCGTCTTTGGGCCGGGGTTCCGGAGTCCCGAAATCGGCGTGAAGCGGGC
>JAGVGV010000625.1 GCA_020056895.1 Deltaproteobacteria bacterium | reverse complement strand
TGGTTTTTTCCATTTTGGGTTTCCTTTCCGCCGCCGCGCCGCCCAGTTCCACTCGGGGGAAAAGCGACGGCCCGGGCTGAAGCGCCAGGCCGGGAGCCAGCGCCTTTTCGATATCGGCCACCTGAATGGACGAAAAAGAGGGGTCCAAACCCACCTGCCGCCGCATTTCCCCGGCGGTTTTGGGCATTACCGGTTCAATGAGCCCGGCCACCAGCACCAGCGTTTCCATCAGTTCGTACAGCACCCCGTCCAATTCGTCCTTTTTGGCCGGGTCCTTGGCCAGAACCCAGGGCGCCCGGTGGTCCACGAACCGGTTGGCCTGGCTGATGAGGTCCCAGACCGCGATGAGGGCCTTGTGGAAGCCCAGGGATTCGAAGGCCTGGGTATATTCGCGAACCACCCTCTGGCCGGCTTCCCTCAGTTCCCCGCCCTCGGTCCTTGTCCGGGCCGCCAGAGGCGCCCGGCCGCCACCGAATTTTTTAACCATGGTCAGGCTGCGCTGGGTGAGGTTCCCCAGGTCGTTGGCCAGGTCGGCGTTGATCCGGCCCACCAGGGCTTCCTCGGAAAAGTCGCTGTCCAGGCCGAAGACCATATCGCGCATCAGGAAATAGCGGAAGGCGTCCAGGCCGTACACGTCCTTGAGGGCCAGGGCCTGAACCACGTTGCCCACGGATTTGCCCATCTTCTTTTCGCCCAACCGCCAATACCCGTGAACGTTGAGGTGGCGGTAGGGTTCGATGCCGGCCGCCTTGAGCATGGTGGGCCAGTAAATGGCGTGGGGCTTCAGGATATCCTTGGCCACCAGGTGCCAGGCCACGGGCCACCGGTCCCGGTACCCTTGGCCGTCGGGGTAATCCAGAGCGGACAAGTAGTTGATCAGCGCGTCGAACCACACGTAGGTGACGA
Organism: Deltaproteobacteria bacterium; assembly: GCA_020056895.1. Lineage (GTDB taxonomy): Bacteria > Desulfobacterota > Desulfarculia > Adiutricales > JAGVGV01 > JAGVGV01. The sequence goes on along the minus strand of JAGVGV010000625.1, from coordinate 5,589 downwards.
ACCGATCGTCGAAGGGCAGAGTGATGCCCCAGGTGAGCCGTGTTTTGGGCCGCGAAATGCACAGGTCTTCGAGCGGCGCCTTGAGAAACGAAAGGACCTCGTTGCGGTATCGTTCCGGCCGGATGAAATCGGGATTCTTGTGGATGTGATCGATCAACCAGTCCTGATATTTGCTCATGCGGAAAAAGTAGTTTTCCTCTTCGATGTACGTGAGGGGCTTCTGGTGGTCCGGACACATACCGTCCACCATTTCGGTGTCGGTATAGAACCGTTCGCAACCGAAGCAGTAGTGGCCGCCGTACTTGCCGAAATAAATGTCGCCCTTCTCGTACACGTCGGCCAGAATCCGGGCCACGGTCCGCTTGTGGCGGTCTTCGGTGGTGCGGATGAAGTCGTCGTTCTCGATGCCCAATGGCGGCCAGGTGTTCCGGAATTCGGCGCTGATCCGGTCGGCGTACGTTTGGGGGTCCACGCCGTGGGCCTGGGCGGCCTGGACGATCTTGTCGCCGTGCTCGTCCGTGCCGGTCAGAAACCAGGCGTCGTACCCCCGCAAACGATGGTACCGGGTTAGCACGTCGGCCACCAGAGTGGTGTACGCATGGCCCAGATGAGGGCTGGCGTTCACGTAATAAATAGGCGTGGTGATATAAAATCGGGGCGTCATGATTCCTTGTCCTCGATGGGGTCCAGGGGCGCGGATTCGTCCGGAAACTCCGGAGGTTCCGGGGACTCCGGAGATACAGGCAATTCAGGCGATTCGGGAGATACGGGCGTCTCGGATGGCTCGGGAGGCCCGGGTGGCTCGGGAGACTCGGGAGGCTCGGGAGACTCGGGTGATTCGGGTGATTCATGAGCGGTGACGGCGTCCGGGTCCGGTGTCGAGGCGTCGAGGTCGTCGGCCAGGATCGTGCCATTCACCACCACGCCCACTGGCGGTTCCTCCGCTTCATCGGTCAGCGCGGGTTCGTCCATTTCGTCCAAGGCGGCCGTGTCGTCGGCGTCGTCGGGTTCCGGGGGCGCCGTGAAGGCGGCGGGGCCTTCGGGCAGGGGGCCGTGCTGGATTTCCAGTTCTTCACCGTTGGCCAACAGGACCACCGAAACCCGTTCCATCACGTTCTGCCGGACCACGCGGCCTTCGCCCTGGTCGGTCTGGATTTTTTTGCCCATTTTGGGCAAACCTCGCCGCTGTTCCAGGTACACCGGGTATTCGTAGGTCAGGCAGCACATCAACCGGCCGCAGACTCCGGAAATTTTGGCCGGATTGAGCGATAGGTTCTGTTCCTTGGCCATTTTGACGGAAACCGTGGCGAATTCGCTTAAAAACGAGGCGCAGCAAAGCTCCCGGCCGCAGCACCCCAGGCCTCCCACCATCCGGGCTTCGTGCCGGACGCCGATCTGCCGCATTTCAATGCGCGTACGGAACTTGGCCACCAGGTCCTTGACCAGGGCCCGGAAATCCACCCGGCCTTCGGCGGTATAGTAGAAGATGATCTTGGACCCATCGAACAGCACTTCGGTGGAGACCAATTTCATGTCCATCTGGCGCGATTTGATCCGTTCCAGGCAATAATCGAAGGCGAAGGATTCGCGGGCCAGGTTTTTTTCGTGCTGCCACAGATCGTCTTCGTTGGCCGGCCTTAGGATTTCCTTGTAGTGTTCGACCGCCTTATCCTCCAAAGGACGGGGCGGAGTGGCCACTTCGCCCAGGCCCAGGCCCTGTTCGGTCCGAACCACCACCCGGTCGCCTTCGGCCACGCTCTGGCCGGCGGTTTGGAAATGATAGATTTTGCCGCCTTCGCGAAAGCGGACTCCCACCAATCGGTTCATAGGGCTCCCACTCCCTCGGGCATGAGGGAGAGCATCAGCTCCTCGAAGACAAGCTCCGGCCGGATGAACCGGGCCAGGGCGTCTTCGGCTTTATCCAGTTTTTCAAGGGCCAGGGCCAGGTCCCGGGCCGGCCGATCCGCCAGCCGGGCCAAGTCGTCGGCCAGATCGGCGTTGACCAGTTGGTCCGGCCGGCCGCCGCCGCGAAGAATCATCCGGTCGCGGTACCAGAACCGCATCAGGCTCAGGTGAAGCGGCCAATCCGCCTGAGTCCCGGCCATATCGGCCGCCAGCCGCACCGCCGGACCGGGCCGGCCCCGTTCCAGGTCCCCCAGGCAGCGCACCACCTGGTCCCGGCCGGTCTTCACCTTTTCGGGGTCCAGCCCCAGGGCCTGGCCCAGGGCTCCATCCGCCATGGCCGCCAATAGCCGGGCGCCCGAATCGTCCATCCCTTTCCTGGCCTTCAGCCAGCCGGCCACCCGGTCCCGGGGGAGCGGCGCCAGCCTTAGCCGGAGGCATCGGGAAACGATGGTGGGCAAAAGGTTCGATTCTTCGTTGGCGGTCAGGATCAACAGACTTTGAGGCGGCGGCTCCTCCAGGGTTTTTAACAACGCATTGGCCGCTTCTTCGTTCAGCCGGTCCGCCTCCTTTAAAATGAACACCTTGAACCGGCCTTCGTACGGCTTGAGCGCCACCCGGGACCTTAGCTCCCGAACCATGCCGATCTTGATCAGACGCATGGCGCCTTCGGGTTCCAGCCGGTCCACGTCCGGATGAATCCCCTGGCCGATCCGGCGGCAGGCCGAACAGCGGCCGCAGGGGTCCGGAAAGGTTTCCCCCTGGCAGTTCACCGCCTGAGCAATCAGGGTGGCCACGGTGGTCTTCCCCACGCCGGGCATGCCGGTCAGCAGAAGGGCATGGGGCGTCCGGCCGGCCGCGAGCATGGACCGGAGCAGGCGGATGGGCCGTTCGTGGCCGATGAGGTCCGCGAAATCCATGCCGGCCTAATCCCCCAGCAAACTGAGCTGATTCCGGCGGGGTTCGGGACAGTCCGCCGTCTCGGACCGGGTGGATCGACGGGGCTGAGCCGGAGTGATGGATGGCGAAACCTTGGAATCCGAAAACGGTTCGGCCTGTTGTTCAGGACCCGCTGGAGCGGCGGACTCCGGCGCCGAGGAAAGAGCTTCGCGGGGGGGCTCGGGTTCGGCGGATACGGCGGACGTATCCGGTATGCCGACCGGACCCTCCGGGCCGTCTTCATCCAGCGGCCCGGAGGCCGAAGACCAGCCCGTGGGCCGGTAAAAATACCGTTCCATCAGGCGGTTGTAATCGGTCCAGCCGGATTCGTCCGCGTGGCGCCGGATGTAATCCCCCAGGCCGTTCATCTTGGCGTCCAGGTCATCCATCTGGTGCAGGGCCAGGGCTTCCAGAATTTTGGGCTTTTTGGGCGAACCCAGTTCGTATTCGCCGTGATGGCTGACGATCAGATGCCGGAGCAAAAGCGCCGCTTCGGGCGGAAAATCCGGCCGCCGGGCCAGTTTTTCGTCCAGAATGGCCACCCCGATGACCAGATGCCCCAGCAATCGGCCTTCGTCGGTGTAGTCGTTCAACGGGCCGCCGTAAAACTCCCGGGTTTTACCCACATCGTGCCAGATGGCCCCGGCCAAAAGGAGGTCCCGGTTCAGAAAGGGGTAAAGGTCCGCCGCCGCCAGGGCCGCACGAGCCACCGAGACCGTATGCTCCATCAAGCCGCCCAAGTACGCGTGATGGAACCGTTTGGCCGCCGGAGCTTTTTTCAGGGACGCCATCAAGGTTTCATCCGCCAGCAAATCGCGCATCAGGCCCTTGAGGTGCGGATCGCTCATGGCCTCGATCATCCGGGCCAGTTCGGCGGCCATGTCTTCGGGATCGCACGGGGAGCAGGGAAGAAAGCGGGTCCAGTCGATGGTTTCGACGAGCACGGTCCGGGCTTCGGTGACTTTCACCTGCACCAGGTTCTGGTAGCTTTCGGCCTGACCGCGAATCCAGGCCACGTCGCCGTTCTTGAAGGCGCGGCCAAAGGCTTCGGCCCGGTCCCAGACTCGGGCTTCGATGCTTCCCGTCCGGTCCTTGAGTTTCAGCCCCACGAAGGCGTGCCCGTTTTTGGTCTGGCCCAATCGGATATCGGCCAGGATGAATTCCGATTGAATCTCATCCCCGGCCCGGATTCCTTCCACCATGATGGTTCCAATGTCCTCGGCCACGTCCGGCGCCTCCCGACTTCACCTTAACCGGATTATACTGCCAGAGATGGGTTGGAGTGTCAAACCGGGTATCGAGGCCAGGATCCACCGCCTAATGAATGGCGGAGTCCCTAGTCGGTTCGGAAGGCCGCTTCCGGCCTCGATTTTCATACCAGCTTGTGGAATGAATTCGTATTTATTTGAATTTTCATTAAAATGGAATTCATTCCCCTTAAACTGAGAGCGAAGAGCTGACGGCTGACAGCCCAAAGGTCGAAGCCCGCCCCGTAAAAAACGGAACCCAAATATCGCAAATGCCCCCGAGGCTGAACGGTCACAGAGAGATACGGCCGTACTCGGTTTCGCCTTTTATTTTGGCGGTTTGCGTTGGAATAAGGCCGGCGTCGGCCGGACCAAGCGATTTCTTGACAAGTTGTTTGGCTATATTGTAGCGTCCTTTTTAGGGATTGTTAGGGGAATACGGAAATAATCGACACCTTTTGGCACTTTCAAGCCATCCGGGCCGCCACGGCTTTGGGGGATTGGGGAGCATCCTTCCGACGGGCCGATGGGAAGAAAGCCGCCTTGCGCCGATTTATCGCCGCAAATCAAAGCATCCGCCGGGCAAGGGTCCGGCGAGGGGGGTTTTATGGGAAGATTTCTGTTTCGTTACTTCAAAATCCGAAACAAAATCATGGTGTCCATCGCGGTAGCCGTCCTGCTTTCCGCGGCCGCCGTGGGTGGGTATTCCATCTACCAGACCGTGAACCGGTTCCAGCGGGACATTGCCGAAGTCGAGCGGGACCAAATGCTTTCAGCTCAAAACGAGATGAAAGACCTGGTGAACACCGCGTATACCGTTTTGGAAAAGGCCCATGCTCAGTCCACGACCATGGAATCCATCCAGCATATTTATGGGGAAAACCTTCAGAGCATGGTGGACTTGCCCCTGGCGATCATCAAAACCGAATACGAGCGGGCGGAAAAGGACCCATCCCGGATGGCCGAAGCGCAGAAACGGGCCCTCGAGGCCGTGGCGTTGCTTCGGTATGGCGCTTCCGGATATTTCTGGGTGAATGACACCCAGCCGAAGATGCTGATGCATCCCATTCTCCCGGAACTCAACGGCAAGGACGTGGCCCGATACTCGCAAGGGGCCCGGGTGATCATGGCCGAAGGGACGGACCGGCCCATGTTCGAGGAGTTCGTGCGGGTGGCCTCCACGTCGCCAACGGACGGCGGGTTTGTCAGTTACTTGTGGCCTCATCCCCAGGAAAAAAAATGGTGGGCTCGAAAGCTGTCTTATGTTCGACTCTTCAAACCCTGGGGCTGGGTGATCGGCACTGGGGTGTATGTGGACCGGGCGGAGATCGAAGCCAAGAAAAGGGCGCTGGAAACGCTGAGCGGCATGCGGTACGGGGACCAGGGGTACTTCTGGGCCAACGACACCTTTCCACGCATGGTCATGCATCCATTACTCACCAAAAGAATTGGCGAAGAAGTAACGCATTTCCTGGCCAACGGGAAGGAACTTCTGGCCGAT
>JAGVGV010000550.1 GCA_020056895.1 Deltaproteobacteria bacterium | reverse complement strand
TCCTACGGCCGGGACTCGGAATTCTATTCGTTCACCCGGTCCCTGGAATCGTACACCCGGTCCCTCGACGAACGCACCACCCTCCTGTTGACCAAAGACAGCGAATTTTTGAAGTATTTCAGTCAGAGCCAGGCTCCTGAAGCCCCGAAACCCTGATTCGGGGAGATCGCCCCGATCCGTAGCTCAGCCCTTTGAAAAAAAGTGACGGCCCTTCCTCTCCCGGTTTTCGGAGTGGAGGGGCCGTCCGGGGTTTTTATACCAAGGTGCAATCAAAAAGGGACGATCCTCGGCCATCTGGTGTTCCGCCGTAGGGGCGAGGCACGCAGCGCTCCTACGGCTCAATTTGGGGTTTGCCGTTCTTCCGCACCCATGCGATCTGGCGGCAGAGGCCTCTGAGCAAATTGCAGTCCCCGTGGGTCAGGCCGGTCCGGTTGAACAGCCGCTTGAAACTCATGAGCCAGTGATCGGGATTCTGGTCGGGCAGAAAGCCAATGTCCAAGAGGGTTTTCTGAAGGTGATCGTACATCGCCTGGACTTCGCCCTGGACCGCGGGCTTGAAGGCGGGCGGCTCCCCCGAAGGCTCATGAGCCGTGAGCAGATCGTACCCCAGGATCAACACGGCCTGGGCCAGGTTCAGGGAACTGGCCTTGGGATCGGCGGTGGGGATCCGGACGACGGCCTGGCAGAGCCTCAGATCGGCCGTGGTCAGGCCGGACCGTTCGGTTCCAAACACCAGGGCCACCCGTGTTTCCGATCCCATTTCCACGATTTTTTTGGCCATGGTTCGGGGTGTGAAAAATGGACCCCGGTGGTCGCCCAACCGGGCCGTGGTCCCGACCACGAAATGGAAATCGGCCAAGGCGGCGGGCAGATCGGGCGCAATGACCATCCGGTCGATCAGGCCGTCGGCCGCCCGGGTGGCCACGGCCCGGATGACTCGTTCGTCCGGATTTTCGGGTTCCACCAGGATCAACCGGCCCAGGCCCATGTTAACCACGGCCCTGGCCGTAGTGCCGATGTTTTCGGCCAGCTTGGGTTGGCACAGAACCACGGCCACGTGGTCCAGCCGGATCGTCCTTTGTTTCATAGGGCTTCAGGAGCGCCGGCGGTTTTCGCGGTTTGTTCGTCCCGCAGAAAGGACCACAGCGTAAAAAGCGTCATGGTCAGAGCTCGGGACCCCACGATTCGAGGGGGACCGCCCAGGTCCAGGATTCGTTCGGCGCCTCGGCCGTCCCTGGTCCGCACCTGAATTTCCGTCCGGATCCGGCCTTCTTCTCCTGGGAAACCGGCCACGGCCAGAGCCAGATCGGCCCCGAGTTCAGCAAGGGCCTTTTCGGCCAGGTCCCGGGCGGATTGGGGATCGGCCAATATCCAGCCCCCCCGGAACAGCGGTTCAGGCAGTAGCGGGCAGAGATCAGCCGCCACCCGGCCTCGGGTCAGGCCGTCCATCACGGCCAACCGATAGCCGGACGCCTTGACCAACCGGGCGGCGTTCCCGGCCAGAGTTTCATCATCGCGGCCAAACACCAAAGGACCCACCTGGGCCATGATCCGCGCCTCGCCCTGGTCCAGCAGCCGGCCGGCTTCTTCAGTGGATCCGGCCCGAGCCGTCAGCCGGACCTTGATCTCGCCGGGGGAGGCCTGGAGGCCGATGATGGGATTGGTGGACGACCGGATGATGTCCCGCAATTGGTCGTCCACGTTGCTTTCGCCGATCCCCGTGACTTTCAGCACCCGGTTGATCATCAGGCCGCCGGCCGGAGCGAACCGTTGTTGAAGCATGGGGAGGACGGCTTCCCGAAGCAGGGGTTCGGTTTCGAAGGGGACTCCAGGCAGGGCCACCAGCACCCGGCCATTGGTTTCAGCCCAGAAGGCCGGAGCCGTGCCCCGGGGGTTGGGAATCACATGGCCGCCCTTGGGCAGATAGGCCTGCTTCCGGTTGTTGGGGGCCATCCGGAACCCCATTTTCTGGAACAAACCCTCGATATAGGCCAAAAGGTCCGGCTGAAGTTCGAGGGGCGCGTCCAGAACTTCGGCCACCACTTCGCGGGTAAAATCGTCTTCGGTGGGGCCCAAGCCGCCGGTGGCGATCACGATGTCGGCTCGGGACAAGGCGGTCCGGAGGGCAATCCGCATCCGGTCCCAATCGTCCCCCACGGTGGTGTGGAAGGCCAGGCCGACGCCTATTTCGGCCAGGGACCGGGCGATGTAGGCCGCGTTGGTATCCACCAACTGGCCCAGCACCAGCTCGGAACCAATGGTCACCACTTCGGCGAAAGTCTGGGGAGCGTCGGATTTATTTAATGGATTGGTTTCCATGGCGTTTCGTTCCTTTGTCGGCTGGGGCGGCCGGGTCATGGTTGGCGGGTCAGAATCAGAAAGCCGGGATCGAACACGGCGCCCAACACTAACTTGTTTTTATACCGGACGCCCACGCTGGCGCCGGAAAGGTCGGTCCCGTCGCTCAAGTGTTCGGTTCCGAACACGTACCCTTCGGGGCCGGCCGGGGTGAATTTCAGAATCTGGCTGGGGGACCGGAGGCTCGCGTTTTTGGAATGTTTCACGAAGGTCAACAGTTTGGGATGGGCGCCGATCCATAGGTTGCCTTCGGCGTCCACGTCGATGTTGTCCACGCCGGTCCCCATATCGATCCGCCGGCGGAAGAACAGGGCTCCGGAGGATGGTTCCCGGTCATACACCGCCAAACGCCGGCCAATGGTTTCGGCCGCGTATAGAATCCGGCCTTCGGGGGATAGCCCCAGGCCGTTGGCGTACGCCAGGCCTTTGGCCGCCACCCGGAAGGTCCGGCCGTCATGGTAGAGGATTTCCGCTTCGGACAGTTGCAAAAAGTCTTCCAGGGTCCGGCCCAGGTCCGAACGGTACCCGTGGTCGTTGGTCACGTAAAAACGATCCGGTCCCACGGGCAACAAATCGTTGGGGGCGTGCATCAGGGGATCGGACAGGGATTGGCGATGGATCAGCCGACCGCCCTGGTGATCGAACACCTCCACGAAATGCCCGGCGGGAGTATGGTTGATGACGAACAGGCGGACTCCGCCTTCGGCCAACGGCCACAAGCCCAGGCCGTGGGGATTGAAGGACGGTTTCCAGTCCCGAGTCAAGGCAACCGGCTTAGCTTCGGGGTTTTCGAGGTCAAAGGTGTACAATTCACCCCGGGCCGTGGACGGCTGGGCCTTGATGGCCCGAAAATCGGCCGAAGAAATATAGGCCGTCCCCGTCCTGTGGTCCACGGCGATGTCTTCGGACCCTTGAGGCAAGGGAATCCGGCGGCCGGAACCGAAGGCCTGGTACGAAAGGTCCAGGAATTCGCCGGCGTCCCGGTAGGTCCCGACCACCAGCGCGGCCAAAGTCAACAGAAGAACTCCGGCCGCCAGTAAGAGAAACAAACCCCGACGCATTTTTCGCCCCCTCTGTATCCCCAAAAACGAAGCCGCCGGTTCCCCGACCCCGACCCGCCCTCGCTTTACGCCGGTTTAAGCATTGCTCCGGCCAGTTCCTTAACCAGTTTGGCCGCCGTCACGGCGGTCAGGCCGCCCACGTCCCTAAGAGGATTGAGTTCCACCAGATCGGCGCCGATCACCGGACCGGGCAGGCAATCCAGAAAACGGAGGGCTTCGCGGGTGGACAAGCCTCCGGGTTCGGGGTGGGAGACGCCCGGTACGAAAGCGGGGTCCAGAACGTCGAGATCGAAAGAAACGTAGATGGGACCGGCGAGACCGGCCGGCCATTTGGCCGGAAGAGCCCTCATTTCAAGGACTTCCACGCCGAACCGACGAGCCTGATCCCGAAGATGGCCATTGGCCCCCCGAATCCCCACCTGGATCAGCTTGTCCACCAACCCCTCTTCCATGATCCGGGCAAAGGGGCAGGCGTGGCTCAGCCGGTCGCCTTCATATTCGTCGTACAGATCGGGGTGGGCGTCGAACTGGATCAGGGTCACGTGGGCGAGAACCCGAGCCATGCCGCGAACCAGGGGATAGGTGATGAAATGATCGCCGCCAAGGAACAAAGGCCGGTCGCCGGTCCGGAAGGCGGCTTCGGCGGCCGAGGCAATCTGGTCCACCAGGTTTTGGGACCCCTCCAGGGTCAGGTCCCCGGCGTCCTTGAACAGGGACGAATCCCCCAGGTTCAGCCCGCTTTCGGTCCACATACCGCTCGCCTCGGTGTACAACGCCGCCCGGATGGCCGGTGGGGCGGAAGCGGAGCCGCGAAGAAACGACGAGTGCTGGTCGGAAGGAATGCCCATCAGCCGGACGGCGGGGCGGCCGCTGATCGCGGGGAAAAGGGACGGTTCGGGGGGCGTCATGGGTCACCTCGGAAAAGAAAGCGGCCCCGGCGGCGGCCGAAGCCGCCTCCTGGCCGCGTCGATGCGGTTATGGTCCCGGATTCGGCGTCCGGAGTTCGATCAGTTACCGCTGCTGGTCGCCCGGATGGTGGGCCGCTTGTACCGCTTTTCCTTCTTTTCCTTTTCTTTCTTTTCGGAAGGCTTGAGCGGCTGTTCCTCCAATTCCGGCGGCTGGACAATGATTTCCGGGCCGGGCGTTTCGGGCATGGAAAAATCCACAGGCGGGCCTTCGGGCTGGGAAGAATCCCCATCGGCCTTGAGGGCCGCGATTTTTTCCTGGCAGATCTTGATGTACCCCAAGGCCTGGGCATGGTACCCGGTGTCGGGGTAGTTCTTGATCAGGCTGACGAACCGGCCCAAAGCCGCCTGATAATGCCCCAACTGGTAGTAAAAATTGGCCACCTGAAACTCGTGGCCCGCCAGGCTGGCCTGGGCTTCGGTCAGGCGGGGCAGAGCCATGGCGGCGTATTTGCTGGTTGGGAACCGTTCGCGAAGCCGGGCGAAGGTCTGAATGGTTTTGACGGCCGGGGTCTGATCCCGTTCGGCGCCCTTCATCATTTGGTAATGGCACATCCCCTGCTGGTGGATGGCGTAGGGCACGGCTTCGTTGTTGGGATGTAGCTGTTCGAAGGCCAGGTACGCCTCCGCCGCGTCGGCGTACTGGGTGGAAAGGTACAGCGCGTCGGACATTTTGAGTTCGGCCAGCAGAGCGAACCGGCTGTAAGGGTAATGGTCCCTCAGCTTTTGCCATAGTTCGGCGGCGGTGCGGTAGTTTTCCTGGTTCATCTGTTCCATGGCTTCATAGGCCATGGTTTGGGGCGGAGCTTCGATCTCGTCTTCTTCCGTGTCGAACCAACCGCACCCCGGCAAACCGATCAGCCCGGCCGCCAACAGGGCCAGCAGAAGGTTCCGGATTATCCGATTCATGATGCAACCCCGGCGGGAGCCCCGGTGGTTTTCGGCGCATGGGAATAGCCGAACCGGGTCTCGATGTATTTTTCAGCGTTAAAGGCCGCGGTCGCGCCGTCACCGGCGGCGGTCACGATCTGGCGCAGAACCTTGGACCGCACGTCGCCGGCGGCCCATACCCCCGGCTGGACGGTGGCCATTTCCAGGTCCGTATCCACGTACCCCCCCGGCGCCAATTCCAGAAAACCTTGAAGAAACGACGTGGTGGGGGTTTGGCCGACGAACAGGAAAACGCCTTCCACGGGGAGTTGGCCGGTTTGGCCCGTTTTCAGGTCCAAGTGCGTGACGCCGCGAACGAGCTTCCGGTCGTCGGCGTGGATTTCGGTCAGCACGGTGGACCAGTGAATCTGGATTTTAGGATGGGTGGTGACGGCTTCCCTCAGAATACCCGTGGCCCGCAGTTGGTCCCGCCGGTGGAACAAGTGGACCTTGGAGGCGAACCGAGTGAGGTACAGAGCTTCTTCCACGGCCGTATCGCCGCCTCCCACCACCGCCACTTCCACGCCCCGGTAAAAAGGTCCGTCGCAGGTGGCGCAATAGGAAACGCCCTTGCCGGTGTATTCGATTTCACCGGGAATGCCCAGCTTGACCGGGATGGTGCCCGTGGCCACGATCACGGCCCGGGTCCGGAGGGTGCTTTCGGTCATGTGGACCAGAATCCAGTCGTCCTCCCGGGAAAGCCGGGTCACCTCGCCCCGGACGATCTCGAGCCCGAACCGCTCGGCCTGCTTGCGCATCCGATCGACCAGTTCAAAGCCCGAAACCCCTTCCGGAAAACCGGGGTAGTTGTCCACCCAATCCGTGGTCAACACCTGACCGCCGGGGGAAATTTTCTCCATAAGGCGGGTATTCAGCCGCGCGCGGGCCGCGTACAGTCCCGCCGTCATCCCGGCGGGTCCGCCGCCCAGGATCAGCAAATCCAATGCATCCAAAATGTTACAACACCTTGTCCAGGGCGCCCACGATCTGGGACTTGGCCACGGCGCCGGTAATCTGTTCCGCCACCTGGCCGCCCTTGAAAACGATCAGGGTGGGGATGGCCCGGATGCCGTACTTGCCCGGAGTTTTGGGGTTTTCGTCCACATTCATTTTTGCCACCCGGATCCGGCCGACGAATTCACCGGCCAGTTCCTCGACCGTCGGGGCGATGGCCTGACAGGGCCCGCACCAGGCGGCCCAGAAATCGACCAGGACCGGGATATCCGATTTAAGGACCATCTCGTCGAATTCGGCGTCCGAAACATGAAGCACGTTATCGCCAGCCATGGGGGTTCTCCTTGAGGTCGTTCTCGATATGAGATATACGAACAGAAGGGATTTCTTGTCAACATCATTTCCTTGGACCCATCCCAAGGGGGCTTCAGGGACTAAGGGGAAGGAACCGGCGGACATGACCCGCGCCCGAACCGCTTTTGTCTGCGGCGCCTGCGGCTATTCCTCGCCCAAATGGCACGGCCGGTGCCCCGAATGCCAGGCCTGGGACTCCATGTCCGAAACCCAAACGGCGCCCCGAACGCCGGCCCCCGGGCCCGGACGGGCGCCTCGACCCGTAACCCTGGATCAGGTGCGGCCGGAATCGGGGAATCGTTTTTCCACCGGTCTGGCGGAACTGGACCGGGTGCTGGGCGGCGGGCTGGTGCCGGGGTCGGTGTCCCTGTTGGCCGGCGAACCGGGTATTGGCAAATCCACGCTGGTGCTCCAGGCGGCCGACGCCCTGGCCCGATCCGGCCGGCGGCCCCTGTACCTTTCGGGCGAAGAGTCCCCGGGCCAGCTTCGGCTTCGGGCCGAGCGTTTGGGTTTGGACCTCAAGGGCCTGGCCGTGGTGGCCGAAACCTCCCTCGAAGCCGCCCTGGCTCTGGCCGAGGAGCCCTGGGACCTCCTGGCCGTGGATTCCGTTCAATCCCTTTCCGGCGGCATGTCTCCCGCCCCCGCCGGCAGCCTGACCCAGATCCGCGAAACCGCCGGCCGGTTGATCCAGATGGCCAAAAGCCTGGGACGGCCCATCTGGCTCGTGGGCCATGTGACCAAGGACGGCCAGGTGGCCGGGCCCAAGGTTCTGGAACACATGGTGGATACGGTCTTGTATTTCGAGGGCGAACGGACCCACAACCTCCGGCTCCTTCGGTCTTTTAAAAACCGGTTCGGATCGGTCAACGAGATCGGCGTGTTTGAAATGAAGGACCGGGGCCTGGTGGAAGTGACCAACCCTTCCGCTCTGTTCCTGGCGGAACGGCCACACCTGGCTCCGGGGTCCGTGGTGGCCCCTACGCTCGAAGGCACCCGGCCCTTGCTGGTCGAAGTTCAGGCCCTGGTTTCGGCCTCCGGGCTGGCCATGCCCCGCCGGCAGGCTCTGGGCATCGATCCGGCCCGTTTGGCCCTGCTGGTGGCCGTGTTGGAAAAAAAGCTGGGGTGCCGGCTGTTTGACCGGGATGTGTTCGTCAACGTGGCCGGCGGCGTCCGGGTGGTGGAACCGGCGGCCGACCTGGCCCTGGCCGCGGCCCTTTTGTCCAGTTACCACGACAGGCCGGTGGACGAACGGGTGGTGTTCGTGGGCGAAGTGGGCCTGGCCGGTGAAATCCGAGGCGTCAGCCGGTTGGAGGCCCGGCTCCGGGAAGCCGAAAAGCTGGGGTTCGAACGGGCGGTGCTGCCCGAAGCCGACCGGCGGCGGCTGGGGTCCGGGGCCGGAGTGGACCTGGTGGGCGTGGGGTCCGTGGCGGATCTGAACCAATGGTTGACCGGAACCAAGAGTAAAGGATAAAATTCTCGAAAACGTAACACCTCAGTGACGGGTGGCAAGCTAAGGCCTTGTTTCATTATCACCTCTTACCACCCCTCACCCCGCCCTCTCCCCCGGGCTCCGGGGCCAAGG